>DASCRU010000070.1:0-39157 GCA_034400015.1 Candidatus Thalassarchaeaceae archaeon
CCCTCCGACCAAAATCGACATTAGTGGCATCTCTATTCCGAACATCTTGTATGACATATTCATCGTCTCCTTCAACCGTATGCGTAAGTAATTCCAAAGCCGCCGCGGGGATGGTTCCAACTCAATGCACCGTCGGTACACATGAGGAAGCAAGTTCCACATTCAACACAATCTTCGTATTGGAATTTCATTTCTTCCAAGCCTACATCTCGGAACATATAGCACTGTGCGGGGCATCCCCAAACACACATCATGGAATCACAATCACCACATTTCTTTGTATCTACAATGATATGTGCATGCTCGTGTTCATCGACATTATATGCAATTAATCCTAGTCCATTTTTGACATCATATTCAAAGAGCCCAAATTTTGTTTTCTCGTCCATATTATCACCTCATTTGTTTACAGTTTGCGGCCCATCAACCCTAATCTGATTAAATTTAGTAGCCCCATGCCTTTCTTAGTTTTCTTATCTTTTCGTCGCATCTCTTTTCTTAATTTACGAGCCTGCTTTTCAACAGTGATTTTTTCCTCGCCTATTTCACGAACAACTCGGTTGAACATTTTGCCCATGAATTTTGGCACCCAAGTATAATTTGCATCGTCTGCGAGGAATTTTGCTGTTGTTTTGAAACGTTTTAGATCTCGCATTACGTATGAAGAATCAAGATCTTTCCTGTACTGTCCCAGTGATTTTTTACTGTAATCTCCTGATTCGATACATTTGGCAATTACTTTAGCCGCAAGTTTTCCAGAATGAATTGAATAATTTTGCCCCTGAATTACTGCTCCATTTGAGTAAACAAGTCCAGCAGCATCTCCAATTACAACAGCGCCATCTCTCACTAGGCGAGACGGCATCCGATCTAGCCCATACTCGGGAACTAAATGGGCACCATATTCTACCGATTCTCCACCGCTAATTAGGGGGGCAATCGCTGGATGGCTCTTGTACGCTTCTAACATATCATAGGTATGAATTCCTGAAGGTAGGCTATCTAACTGAATTACTACGCCGATTGAGACTGTATCGCGATTAGTGTAAAGCCAACCACCTGCTCTAGGAACTTGACCCGCAGTCACAGGGTATTCTTCCCATGCCTTTTCAGCCATATCGTCGTAAATGGCTAATGCGGCTTCCATTGCCATTCCACTTGGAGGTCGTTCATCGTCACCCGAAAAACATCCGAATCGGCTGTTAATTACATCTTCACCAAGATGAATTACTTCCTTGACGCCCAAGATAATTCCATGGCGAGATTGAGCATGCAGCATCGTATCGAACGCGTATGATCTAGTCAGAATTGAATTACTGCCTTCTGCAATTACAACCACATTACTGGTCATTACTTCTCCATCTTGAACAATTCCACAGATTTTCCCTTCACGGATTGCATTGACTATCTCTGGATCGGCATTGTCAATCTTCCACTTTTGATTATCTCCCCTTCCAGAATCTTCGGCTGGAGAAGTCAAGTCTCTTGCTGAATATGATGTGTGGTCAAGTCCATCGATATGTAGTTGATCAATCTTGATTCCTGGCATGATGAAAACGCCCGCTTCTTCCAATTTTTCAGCAAACCAAGAGTCTGTTTTTGCACGAAGCACACTCCATCCTGTTCTCATTGATGGTTCTTCTGTGCCTCCAATTCCATCCCAAGAAGCAAATTTACCTTCCATAATAAACGCATCTTCAGAGGACAAGAATCCAATTTTTTTGTGGTTAATGTATCGTTCTATACCGGGGTTATCCATCTCCCAGTTTGGAAAAATATCCTCCAGGTCATCGAGTTCTCGCCCCCATAAAATTCCGCCGGATAGATTTTTGGCACCAATTGGTTCACCTCTATCTACTACGAGGATTCTATCTCCTTCTACACCTTCTTTGAGCAATTGTGCTGCACAAGCCATTCCAGCCATCCCGCAACCGATGATGATGACATCGAAGTCTGCTTCTTCACTCATCCCATCCTCACCCAGTCCAATGCACTAGCATATTGCCCTTGAATGTCACCATCTCTCTAACTTTCCATCTTCTCTGAAATTAGTAATGGATATTGGCGAAGTACCCGAGCGGAAAGCGATGCGGCGCGCAGATGCCCCAGGCAAAGCCATCCTTTTTGGCGAACATGCTGTGCTTTATGGGGCGCCAGCAATTGCAATAGCTGTAGACCTGCGAGCCTCATTTTCTGCTGTGGAATCAGATAGGTGGCGCCTCAATGGAGAGGATTTCAAACCGGTGGAAAATCCATATCTAAGCCCCCTTATTTCTGAATTTGGAGATTTCGAATCCCCGTTATCATTGACTATCGAAAGCGACATCCCAATTGCCGCGGGGCTTGGTTCTTCGGCGGCATTGTCTGTTGCATCTGCATTAGCAATTTCTTCACATTCCCAGTCACCAGAGAAATTAGCACGGGCGGCTCATCGTGCGGAAGCCTTGGCTCAAGGCGGAAGAGCGAGTCCTACGGATACTAGCACTTCTGCGTTAGGAGGAGCGGTAATTGTAGCTCCCTCCATCATCAAATCCCTAGAACATCAATGGAGTATCGATATGGATGGCCCCGATGGAACCAAACATTGGGATGTACATTCCTTACCAATTCCTGAGTCCCTTGCTGAAGTCCCAATCGTAATTGGATATACTGGAATACCTTCTTCAACTAGAGAAATGGTTGAAGGTGTTGCGGCTAGGATGTCTTCAGTATCCTTCAGATTATCTATGGATGATGTTTCAAATCTTGCACGTTCATCCATTGATTTGCTGAAGACTGGAAACCCCTCATTGATTGGAAATGAAATGATTCGTTGCCATGATCTTTTACGAGAAATTGGTGTCTCATCTCCAGAGTTAGATAATCTGATTGACGCGGCCCTTCCTTTTTCGTATGGAGCCAAATTGACGGGAGCTGGAGGAGGGGGGTGCATCATTGCATTAGCAACTGATCCGAATGCCTGTGCTGCAGCCATTATTGAAGCAGGAGGAATTCCATTCATCACTTCTTTTGCGCAACGAGGAGTTCAGTTAACAATAACATAAATCTAGAAATTTCACCGACACTTTTCTTCACACTTGTTTATATACTCCTGATAAATCCCCTATTATATGAGCGATGAAGACCGATTAGTAGTAGTGAACGTAGTAGCAAGCACTAGAGTTGCTGAAGAATTAGACCTCCCTGAAATTGCAATAGAATTGAATTGCGAATATGAGCCGGAACAATTCCCTGGTGTCGTATACCGAGTTACAGATCCACGTTTGGCAATTCTAATGTTCCGTTCTGGTCGTGCAGTATGCACTGGTGGAAAAAATGAGCAGAATATCCATACCGGAATCGAGAGAATGATTGCTGATTTGAGAGCCGCAGATATCGAGACTTGGAATTTAGAGGACGTGAAAATTGAAGTCCAAAATATGGTTGCAACATACGCTCTGCATTATCCAGAAGATTATGATGGAATTTCCAAAGACGTTGATCAGCGAATGAAGATTGTCAAGGATCCGGGTCACAAGGACTCCAATAGTGGTGGCTGGCGTGCTCCAACACCTGAAGAAGTAGATTTGCCTGATGAGGAAAGCCCTCTGACTACTCTTCCGGTTGGTGAACCATTAGCAGGTCTTCCACGCCATTTGAATCTCAATCATTTGACTTTCCATCTTCCCTTTGATAAGGTAGAATATGAGCCGGAACAATTCCCTGGCCTGATTTACAGAATCGATTACCCGAAGGTTGTTTGTCTGATTTTTGGTAGTGGAAAGATGGTGATTACAGGTGCACGTCATAAGGACGAGATTCTAGAAGCGATTGAATTCATCAAGGATGAATTGGCCGATTTGCTCTACGAATGATAGTTTATTCTTGAGCGATTGGTTGATACACAGCCGAATGGCTGTAGGTGCATGGTGGCTTCAGCAGTAGTGCCCTCACGAAGGTCGGCGCTGTTCATTGTTCTTATTTTTCTACTATCTTCTCAATTGGCGTTATTTCAATCGCCAGACCCTCTTGACGACATAGAATCTTCGTTACACGTTATGGGAGTTAGGAACGCCCAAGGTTCAGTTGATGTTCCTGAATGGGCAGTTGGAGATGTTTGGACATATGATGCATTTTTCGATGTTCAAGAATTAATTTCATCCGGCGCCCCCGGTTCAAATGTGGGTATTCTTCGAGGAACCCTTACGAAGGAAGTGATTGATACCACGATTATGATGATCGAGAATCAATCGACAATCGTTTATGTCGTTGAATCATCTGGGACATTTCAGAAAAATGGAATCTCAATTGTTACAGACCAAGCTACTGTTACTGGTGATCTAAGAGTTGTTTTTGAATCGGATGAACTGGTAAGAGCTTCAGATTTAGGTCAAATCACGTATAATATGGATTTGGATGTTGATTTACGTAATATTCCATTCCCAATTAGCATCATTACAGGATCAACTCTTGATTTAGCAGATCTTTCGATTGGGACACAATATTCGCCACCTAAGGAGTATTACGATTTTCCTATGGCAGTTGGAGAATATTGGAATACAAGTGTGACGTTAAGCACCACTTGGTCCGGTTCAGTGTATCAAAATCTCTTTGAATTACCTGCGGATTCTGACGATCAAAGTACGGAATCTCATGGAGTAACTTCGGTAGGCAATCCAGGTGTAGGATATAGTGGATGTGCGTCTTCTCTCAATGCAACATCGTTCAATTCTACTGGAGCGGTCACGGGATTCAAATGGTATTGTCCTACTGCTAAGGGAGAAGCATGGTGGCATCAGGAACTAGAGTTGGGTCTCCAGATTGATTTCAAGCTTCTAACATATACTCCTGCTACACGTGACCCGACTATTTCAGTTGAGACAGTCTTCCCAGCGTGGCCTCTAAATTCGAATATGGGGGCATGGGTCAATTTGACGGATCCATCCACTGGGTCACCTTTAGGGAATCAAGGAGTTCAATTCAGATACGAGTCTACTGGCGATTATCGTGCATTGACTACATCCACTAATGGTAGTGCATATGTTGAGTTCGACACAGGTGCGTGGCCTGATCCTTCTCCGACAACATATGATTACGCTAGTCATGGGGTGATTGGTTGGGCATCTGCCACTAAGTCAGTAGGCGTTTCTACTATGATATTGGATGAAAATTTGGTGGAAATAGACTTGGCTGCCTCGTCATCAGGTGTTTCAGTATCTCGTATTAGAGATGGTGTTTCCGAGCAATTGAATTCAGTTACTGGTTTCAATTCAGTACCTAGTGATGTTCTTGAATTTTCAATACCTGTTCGAAATGAGGGTATTCTTACTGCCCCCGCTACTGAACTCGAAATTACTTCTCCAGATGGTAGTTCATCTAGAGTCAATATTCCCAGTTTACCTGCAAGAAGCGAGGTCCGTGTAGATGTACAATGGACAGTTCCAGTGGGTCAAACAATAGGAAACAGCCTTCTTCAATTTGAGGTTGATCCTGATGTGTTGGTAACTGCAGATGCGAATCGAAGTAACAATGCAGATGTGTTCAATATTTTTGTGGGACGTCTCCCAATTGCAGAGTTATCTGAAATGACTAGTTTTTACACACTTACAACTGTAGTTTTAGATGGTTCGTCCTCTTATGACCCTGATGGGGCTTCTGAAATTCTCTGTACTTTCAGAGTCCACGATCATCTCGCAGTTGACGACAATGATGGCGATCCGAATGATGGGATCATCACACGAACAATTTTCACTGATTCCCCCGATGATTGTGTGCTAGAATGGTCCTGGGACGATGATGGAGAATATTTGGTAGAGTTCGGAATAATTGATGACGAACTTGATTCTGCTAATACAAACATGACTGTTGTGGTGCTAAACCGTGCACCTGAGGTGGTTCTATCTTCAGATAGGTCTAGTGTTCCTGTAATGGATCCAATCACATTCAACGCATTCCAACACAGTGATGCAGATACGATGACTCCTGAAGCTCCCGTCGACTTCCTCTGGGAAGCCGATTGTGATCAAGGGAGAGTAACTCAACTTTGCACTGTTGTTCCAATGGTAGAAGGGATTTACACCATGAGGGCCACAGTGACTGATGACGATGGAGCAGTAACTTCCGGTAGCCATAGTATCAATGTGACTAACATCGCACCGTGGAATGCTACGATCTCTGCTGCGGACGAAAATGGTAATTCCATTGAAGTTGATTCTCAAATGGTTTGGCATGTTTTAGAAGATCAACCTATAGTTTTCACAGGTACTGCTCAAGATTCATCCAACGATGTCCCATCGTTAAGTTATGAATGGTGGCCAGATGTTGAAATTGATACTTCCAATTCAACTATTGATAGTGAAGCAGGTGCTAGTTCTTCTCATACTCATTCGTATTCCACTCATGGAATGCACGTAGTGCAGATGCAAGCTACTGATAACGATAATCTTCGAACTAATGTCGCCAGTGGTTGGCTTCAAGTTCAAAATGTGCCACCTACAATTGATTCATTCCCTACAATGTTACCAATAGCTGAGGATCAAGTTCTTTCTGTAACCGGTTTATTCCACGATACAGCTTCCGATATCGATACTCTTCATGCATGTTGGGACATTAATCCTTCATCCAATACTGATTCTGTAGGTTCTGCAGAGGATGATTGTGATGTTGAAGGTGCAGATTTGGCATATTCATGGCCAGATGCGGCCACAGCTCCGTCTCAGGTGGTTTTCCATGTGACTGATGATGATGGAGAGAGAGCTGTTGAAATGCTAAATATTACAATTCGAAATCTTCGACCTAAAGGTGCCATTAACATGACTGAAGGGCCCTTTGAAGTGGGTCAGGATATTGTTTTCAGTGCTGAAGGAACTACCGATTCTACCCTCGACATGATGCGCTTAACATATCGATGGGATTTCAATACTGGAGTTGATAGTGATGATGATGGGTTCACAGAAAACGATATCGAAGATGAGGGCTTTAGCGTAACACATGTGTTCAATGAACCAGGAACGTACATTGTACGATTGACTGTAGGAGATGAATCAGAAGAGGACTCTGTTGATGTTCAAGTGATAGTTGAGGATACCAGTATTCTTGGTGGTTTACTAGATGTCGGATTTGGTGGAGCAAGCGCCACGACAGCGATTATTCTGATATTAGTAGTGGTTTTACTTTCACTTCTTGTTGGAATTGGAATGATGAGGCGAGGAAGTGGAAGTGACTTTGAGTCTTATGGGGCTACATCTGCTCTACATTTGGGAGGAGCCCAGCAGCCTTCTATGCCTAGTGCTCCACCTCCTAATTACGCGTTTAATGAAGAGGCAAGTAGTGGCCCTCCAGTTCCTGCCGAGGGTCTTCCGTCAGGTTGGACTATGGAACAATGGAATCACTATGGTCAACAATGGTTAGATGGTCAACAGCAGACAGTTTCAGATCCAGTTGAACCTGCTTACGTTGCTCCAGTTGAACCTGCTTACGTTGCTCCAGTTGAACCTGCTTACGTTGCTCCAGTTGAACCAGTTACGCCTGCCGCCCCGTCAATGGAATCAATCTCCCCTGCGGTAGGCAAGACTCGTGAAATTGAAGAATTAGCTCAAACAGATATTCTAGATTTTGATTTGTGATAATATGGTGGATATTTTCAGACTACTTGGTCTCCCATCCCCTACATCTAGCAGTTCACAAAAGGGAAGTGAGCAATCAGAAATCCCATCATCTTCAGGTCCAACTACGGTTCCATCTCCCGATTCAACAGAATTCTTGGACTTATCCTCCGTTCAATGGGCGAAGAAGGCAGGTGCTATCACTCCTGATCGCCATTTGAGATACATCCAACCAGATGATAGGCATACCATCCCTCATTCTGAGATTTCTGAGCGTTTAAGGGAGGGTGATGTCGTCATTGTAGATTTGCGTAGATTAGCACATATGGATGCTCAGAAAAGTGCATGCCGTCGTAGAATTCAGGAGATTGCTAATGATTTGTCTATACATGCTTTCGTTCTTGATAGTTCAGAAGATTTGATACTTGTTCCAGGTGTGGGAATTTCTGTTGATGTTGATCGCCATATTTTAGGTATTGAAACCGATTTAATTTGATTGAAAATCCTGTATCTTTTGATTCCAAGATGTTGATTGAATCCCCCCCAGTAGGTTGTTTGCGATTTGTGCTAGAATTGAACTTGATTCAATATCCTCAATATTACTTGATGACGGTTTAATTATTGAATCAACACTCAGTATTACCCACTCTGCAACTGAACCTAGGGGCAATGGATGGCATTCTACCAAAGTTGTCTCTATTGCTGCAATTGCTAGGCCGGGTACTGTAACTCCTCCTTCAATCGTAGTTACTGCTTCTATTTCACTCCATTCTGATTCGCCTCTAGGGAGGGGTGTAGCAGTTTTTTCAATAATCTGTGCTGATTTCTCATTTGAAGGTAGAATTGCGAGGGTCGCTTTCCTTGTTTCCTTCAGATTTAGCAGTGTATCTCGTGGCCTACCCTCTCGATTACTCGAGAGACTCATCCCAATTAATGGAGGAGTATTGGAGATGACTGAAACCGAACTCATTGGTGCAAGGTTTGGTTCACCATTGGATGAAATTGTAGAAACTAGTACCAATGGCCTAGGTGAAATAATGGCTGAAAGCCACCTAGTTCTTTCTTGATGGCTCATTTCTTCTAGATTAATGACTTCTGAACCCAATTCTAGACTAATTTCATCTCCTGAATCAAACCAATCATCTAATTCTCCTCGAGAAATTTCTTCGGAAGCGTGTGCAGTAAAATCACGATACGCTTGCCATCGAGAAATTTCTTCGTCCTCCCCACCTCTTTCCTTTTTCCGTTGAATAGATTCATCTGCATATACAATGCAACGTTCTAGGAATTGAATGACATTTTGTTTCGAATCATTATTCATTCAATTGCCCCTATTATTCGATATCTAAAATTTTCAGAATGCGCCCTACATGCCCAGTAGCTTTCACTCCTCTTCCTAGCCATTGGATTAGCCCATCCTGATTGATGATAAATGTGCTTCGAATTGCCCCTATGTACACCTTCCCATAGTTCTTTTTCTCCCCCCATGCTCCGTATAATTGGTGGATTTCTGTTTCTGAATCTACAATTAAATCAAAATTCAAGGATTGGGAATTAATGAAACGAGTATGGCTTGCTGCGGAATCTCTTGAAACACCAACAACTGTCCAATTTTCATCGTTTAATTTGGTTTTAGCATCACGAAAATCACATGCTTGAGTAGTGCATCCAGGAGTACTGTCCTTTGGATAAAAATAGAGGATGACTCCTTTTTGTTTCAATGCGTCTGATAGGGTCCACTCACTTCCATCTTGGAGTGTTGCAGTAAAATTAGGGGCTATATCTCCAATCTCTGGTCCGTCCATACTCTCTGCACCTCCTTCGACATAGTCAACCCTGTGATTCTATTTCGGGTCCTTTTCAGTGAAATCTACGATTTGTATTGCATCATCGGCAAGTTCCGAAATACTCCTTCGTCCATCTCGTCTACGAATTACTAGGCCTAATTCACTCATTCGAGTAACGGCTGCCACTCTCCTAAGTTGTAGTATTGATTTAGTCCAATTGAATGTGGTGCCTTCTCCAAATTTCCTTACCATCCTAGCATCCAATCTGTCGTTGCCAACAGATCCACCCCTCATGCCATCGATTATCGTTCTCATAATTTTCCATTCCATTGGCAATCGATGATGAATGGAACCTAGAATCAAAGTTCTTTCTAGAGGGCTGAATGGCCCTTCATGAGCTAAATCTCTATCGATTATTGGATTTGGTAAACGAGCTAAATCTACTCCATGAGGGGTTAATCTATGACCTTCTGAATCTTTTGAGGACCATCCAATGATTTCCATTGCTGAGAGTTTCATGGACCCACCTGGGGCTCCAATCATCCAATTTACTGTTCTACCTCTTGCATCATCATCTAGGTGGCTGAATCCTGCAGCTAGTCGTTCGCCTCTACCTCTTCCATATCTATCGTCTTCCAATGCCAATATTGCTCCGTTGAGTTGCAACATCTGATTCAATGCGGCTCTAAATTCTCCATCTGGCACAGATCGTTTTGTTTTGCTAGACATTGACCACAAGAGTCGGAGAGCATGTTTCATCGGTAATAATCGGAGTAAACCGGTGGGCAACATTTCATCTTCTAATCGCCCTATATTCGCCCCCGTCATCGGCTCCCCTCGAATAGAATCGAGTTGCAAGGACTCCCTGTTCCCCAAATCTCTCTCTGCTAGATGATCTCCGGCCTTTGATCTCCTATCCCATGCTCTTTCAGCAAGGCCAGATATGTTCTTGTTTCCAACTCTCGGAAGTTCATCACCACCTTCTCTTTGATTATCTGTTAATATTGAATTTGCACTTTGAATTAACCAATCTTCTACGTTCATTCCATTGCTTTGAGCGGCTTGAATCCACTTGATTAGGCGTTCATCCTCTACTGAAAGAGTGACGTCAACCATGTGCTTCCCATATTATCATTCATTATGAATGATTCTATTATATTGAATTATATTGCATATAATGATTATAATGAGTAGAAAACGAATTGCTAATAGTGAGTATTGTAGAATAATAATTGGGAAGACGATAGATATTAAGATAATGAATCAAAAACGATTCACTAGTATTCATTCAACATCGAAGAAACATACTTCTTGTGGTGGATCTCCACTGCTGATTTGCCCTTTGAACTCACGTGGGCTCCCATCCACTGTAACTAGAATGTTGAATTCTGTTACGTCGTTTGAATCGTGTTTCTCAAAATGCTCAACAAACACGCGAAATCGTCCTTGAGGGGCATCTTTTTCCCAGAATACATTCTCTACAGGTTCGTCTGAGTTTCCGCTTTCATTCATGTCGATATCTAAGCGGCCACCACAGTTTGAGATTTTATTATCAAATGAAATTCGTTCACCACTGGGGCAAACAACTGATAGGTCCAAATCGTTCTTATTGAACCAAATCAAACTGACCTGTACTTCTCCAGTTTCAGCTCCTTCTCGTCCAAGGCGTTCTGCGAAAACGTCCTCCTGTTCTGCCTCAACCTCAGTACCAATAACTTCTACATCGTCCAAATCGGGCGCTGAAGGTAAATCGCTAGCTTCTGCTTCCTCCTCTTCTTCTGCAACTTCCTCGAGAATTGTTTCTTCAACTTCGGGTTCTTCCTCTTCTTCCAAAATTGGACCAGGGGATGATGTTGGCATAGATGAGCTAGAAGTGGTCGTGTTTACTTCTACGCTTCGATCCAGTTGTTTTCTAGGGCGCCTGAGACCTTTGTCGATTAGTGGTGCAGGAAGTGAGGCCATTGATGGAAGCAATGCCCTCCGGGCATCTCCTCGAATTATTCGGTAGATTCCTTGGAGGGAGCCCACTGTCAAGGTGGCTATGACGGCTCCACTGACGGGGTCCATAATGAGCCTGAGGGAACTTGAAGTATGTCTTCGTTTCGTTTGAATTAGGATTGAATGAAAGAATGTAATGTGCGGTTCCTTCATATTCCTCCGGGAACTGGTTATGGGATAGCGGAGGCCATGCAATGACTGCACGTTTGGGTAGAAAGGCTAGAAGATACCTCCGTCGTATCCAGAAGGCCCGTATCTTGCAAGACCTTCAGTTCATTGCGAACGAAATTCAAACAGAGGTTGATTCTCGTTCTGTGAATTTTGAAGAAGCCAATCATTTGGGTAATCGAATCCAAGAAAGGGCAGATTTGATTGATGAGAATGGGTTGGTGTATGCAATTAGTGACAGGGACACATATCGTAGGACTTTGGAGATTTATCTCAAAGATGGATTGCTTACCCGTACAGAGCAGATGTTGCTGTGGGATGAGCGTAGGAAACTTGGAATTAGTGAAGAAGAACATACTCGGTTGTTGGACAAGTTAGTTTCATTGTATCGGGGGCAAGGTCGCTCAATCAGGATTCAGAAGTCTTCTGGAGGTAGTTCCTGATGAAGATTTTTCAGTCGATTATTCTGGTATTATTATTGCTAGTTTCTTCTTTGGGACAATTAGCGATTTACAACCTTGATGAACCACAGTCATTTACTTCTGGACGTTCAGTAGATATTTCTGTAGATTTAGTAGAAATAATTTCACCTTCTTCAGTAATTGGCGGAACACATACATTGGCAGAGGGGACCCAAGTAGTCAGAGTTAGAATTGTAAATCTTGGAACTACTACAGCAACTGGTACATTAGAACTCAATGTAGGGGTGAATTCAGGAGCGCCATCTGTGGTTGATTCTGTTTCATTTACTTTAGCTGGAAGTACTTCTGAGACTCATCTAATGGAATGGGTGCAACCTTCTGGGACGGCAGACGTTTTTGTAGTTGCTACAGCGGGTTCTGATTCCGATCCAGCAAATGATCAATTCACAATCCCCGATACTCTCACCGTCCTAGATACCTCTGATTATCTCATTGTTTCCGATACTCTCCCCAATGATGGCGCAATTATTGGTAGGGATATGTGGCATGGTGATTGGGTATTCTCAAACACGGGCAATATCCCATTTACTGCGGAAGGACAATTGATTCTAACACCTGCTTCCGGTGGCTCAAATATCGATGTAACATCTAGTGTTACTCATGCACCTCCTGGTTCTATTTCGGCCAATGCAGGAAATTCCGTAGTGAACCTATCCTTCGACGGTTCTCCTTTAACTGGTACATACACGTTAAGCGGGCTGTTTGAGATTACTTTTGACGATGGCTCGACTGCCGATATACCCATCTCTTCTCGGAATATAGTGTTGACAGATTCCCATGCGACTCTGACTCCTCCGTCAAATATTTCGGTTGACCCAGGTAGTGGAACCGGCCTCCTTTTCATTGTTCAGAATGTCGGTTCTACTTCAGATACTTACTCTGTAGAATATAGTAATGTTTCAGGGTGGGTGGACCCCTCCACGCTACCTCTTACAATAAACAATCTTGCAGCCAATACCGGTGCCCCAATCAATGTCCCTGTTGATGTCCCGATAACCGCAAATCGATCAGATGTGGAGACTGTCACTGTTTACGTGAACAGTACCACTACCGGTGTGAGCGTTTCTGCTAGAGCATCAGTTCTAGCAGGAGATCTCTTCCAGTCGGACTTACAGAGCAATGGTAGTCTAGTCTACATTGATCCAGGTTCATCAGTAGTCGTTGATTACACACTGGTCAATACAGGAACATCTCCCGCACATTTTGATTTAACAGCTGGGCTTCAAGAAGAACCCAACGGTTGGTTAGTCGAAATTGATCCGGAGATGACTGATTTAGTTTCACCGGGAAATACTAGGGCAGTCACAATCACAGTCTCTGCTCCAATATTGGAATCCCCTCTTGATCCAGAAGCCAAGATTTCCGCAGGAAATAGATTGCACCTCCGCGTGACTTCTACGCCAGTAGAAGGAAATGCAGCCCTTACTGCATCAAATATTACCGATATCGAGGTTCGTCCATCAGTTAGTGTCTCGATGAATCCTTCTGTAGATGAATTGGTATTTTCGACAGCAGATTTAGAGGAGGGGGATGTCTTTGATTTATTTGATTTGGAAGTTATTTTGTTGAGTAACTTTCCATCGGGTACAATAGGTTCCGCAGTCGTGAATATTACCTCTTCCCCAACTTCATTTAGTTCTGTAGATGGGGCGTCTTATGGAGCCCAAGAAATTTTGAGATGGAACTCTACAGTAGCACCTGGTTCTGTAATTTTAAATCTTGGAGAATCACGAACTGTAGTCACTTCCGTACTTGGTCCTAATGATGCCCTTCCTGCTGCTGGGATTCTGAATTTCACTCTTTCAGCCACGACATCTTTGAGTGGTATGGTAGGCATCACTTCTCCTGAGACAACTGCCTCATTCAGAGTAATTATTGAAACTGTGATTGATGGCGAGTTAGAAGATAGCCCACTTGTCGCAGGAGTTCCTGGAGTAGAGAACAATGCCACATTGATCCTTACCAATAATGGAAATGCTCTTGCAGATTATACTCTCTCTAGTCCCGGTCTTCCAAATTGGGTTGTGAATCTAACTCCAAACGCAGTCACTGCATTAGCACCTGAAGTTGGCACATGGCCCTCTGGAATAGATTCAGTGTTTCAAAATGTCGTGGTCACAGCCACTCCTCCTACTGATGCTAGAGCTGATATCGTTCACGAGATCGAAATTTTGGTATTCGATGGAGAAGGTAGATTTGTAGATAATGGATCCGCTAGATTTGTTCTTGATGAAGTGATAGGTGCTTCGATAGAACCCGATGAAATGTACATTGAAGTTCCTTCTGAGGGTACACAAACAGCAAGTTTCCAAGTCAGGAATTTGGGTAATTCTCTTCAGACATATGATATTTCAACAGGAAATTTTGTTGGTGGAACTGATTTCACAGTTGGTGCACCTAACAGTGTAACATCTGATCCTGGGGCAAACATCACTCTAACACTCGATGTTACTGCATTAAGTAGTGCTAGAGCCGATTCAACCTATTCGTTTCAACTAATTCTAGAACATTCTGGTATTGAACAGGACCGTTTGACGGTGCGAGTAGGAATTGAGAAGGTACATGATCTTCGATTATCTCATGATTCTTCTTTTGAGGCAATTCCTGGGGAAACGTTGACCCTGCCTGTAACAATTGAGAATCAAGGCAATCTTCGAGAAGTAGGTTCATTCAACCTATCTACTCCTGCCGGTTGGATACAATCATCAGATGCGATCGACATCTTGCCGGGGGAAACCATTTCCGGATTGTTAGTTTCCCTCACTGTTCCTGCTTTGGATTCAGAAGAGGTCCCTATGGCTGGGCAAGTGTATACCATCCCAATTCTTGCAATTAATGCAACGGATAATCTAACCATCGGAGAATCCACTGTGACTGTTACAATCAAACCGGTATTCCAACTTGTGATGGCTTCGTATCCAATACGAATTGCAAGTATCCCTGGCGAATCTAGAGATGTAGCATATCTAATGAGGAATGCAGGGAATGATGCAGTTATTCTCGATGTTACTTGTTTATTGGACGCATCTGCTGTGGGTCGATGGTCAGCGCCTGTTTGCCCTGCAACGTTAGAATTAGCACAGGGGGGAGAGCGTTGGATAAATCTCTCAATGACTCCTACTGATGATAGGCATTGGGATAAAGAATCCGGCACGTTGTCCTTTGATTTCATTCCACGTGGAGAAGTGGGTGGAAATGCGAGTTGGTCAACCCCTCTTTCCGTAGAGCGAGTACAAACTGATGACCCTGTAATCCTACGTGGTTCCGATGGCCCACAAAACACATTGAACATTGATTGGATGCATGTACCTGAATTGAGCCAAACCGGTACCTTGACTCCATCATCTTATTCTCTAAGATATGTCTCTGCAGAAAGAACTGTGAATGCTTCTCTATATCCTGAAACTTTGTGGAGTTTTGCTATCCCAGGGGGGCCAAGTCCATTGGTTCCAGGAGATATCCATTCTCTTGGTTCTGCTTCCCCCTATGCTCTTGATTCCTTTGATATTCAGATAACCATGCCCGATTCTACTTCTATTGCACCAGGTGATGGTTGGAATCTCACATTTAATCTTGAGAATCTCGATGAGGCGGGGAGTCGGCCAGGAACAAATTTTGTAATTAAATTAAGAATGGATTCCTATAGCGATCCTCGAATTGTAGGAGTTAGTTTTAGTTCAGGTACTCTTGTGGAAGGAAGCACTACTGACTTGATTGTGAACGTTACGAATTCTGGGACTGCAATCCTCCCTCTCTATAGCTTTGTAACACTTTCATGTGGCGACTCAGTCACTATTTCTGATAATTCACCCAAGGTTATTCCATCATTGGGGGTTCAAGAATCGGTTGAAGTAAATTGGACTGTAACTGCTGATCCATTACCCTGGTACCTGACTCAAGGCGATTTGGAATGCACCGTCAAATTGTCGTTGCCTGACTCCGTCTATGGAAATGAAGAAGAAAATGACATTGATATCCGAATGCTTTCGATTGATTCATGGAGTCCTGGCTTCCTTGTTAGTTTAGTTTCTGGAATTTTAGTAATGGTCCTGTCTTTGTTCTTATTCAGGAGGGGGCTGGATGATGATGAACGAGCCCTGCATGGTTCAACGTATATCGCTATGTTAGGACTTGCAATATTTGCTCGTTCATCCGTAATTGCAGATATTGGTATGATCTGTATAGTTCTTGCAACACTTTGGATGATGGTGGTATCCTGGTTAGGTGCTGGTGAGATTCAGGCAATTCATGATGACCGTCGAAAGGCCTTGATAGGTGAGAGGGCAGCTCTTGGTAATCATGCTGATGAGATTGAAACAACAAGACGCGAAGTTGGACTAATTCTACTCGGTGCTCCGATATTTTTCGTATTAATGATGACGATCGATCCTAGTTTGAAGGTCGATATAAGTGCCATAGGCATTGGGTCTAGTATTGGCTACATTCTTGTTGTTGGAATAATGTGTCTTGTGGTCCTTAGATATCTGGACCGTCTTTACGGATTGCTGCATAACGATTTGGCAGCATTGGATATTCGAACGGCTAGGATTCGAGGTATTCTTCAGAGTAGAACACAGAATCGTACCAATCTATTTTCCTCGCCTCCTCCAAAGCCCGAAGCATTCAATCAGGAAATGGATTCAGATGGAATTGAAGGGGGTGAAGAGGAATGATTGGCAATAATCCAATGGATGATTTGATGGGTTCGGGTGCAGATGCTTCCTCAAGATTCGTCGATCAATTGACTATTCGTTCAGCACGAGTGCGTCATTTCCTTTGGAATCACAGGCCTTTCAAGGCTAGAGCCGATTTGAGGGAAGCAAATAGGGATGCGGAATTCCTTGAAAAACAGGTGATTCGCCTTCATCGTTCTTTATTGGCTTTGGAACAGCATCTAGCCGGACTTGATGATTTAAGTGAGGAAGAAATGAGGGCAAGGGGAATAGTCACAGATGGATTGATTGATCTCGGAAAAGGGGAGTGGGAAGCGGCTTTGGATTCATTCCGTACAGCAATCCAATCGTTAAGCGCATCTGGTGGAAGAGTGAACCCATTCGTAGCTGGACGTTTCTTCTTCACCGTGGAGGCTCGCTGGCCACCTGAATTGGAGCACGGTTTACTCATGATGACGATTGAGAATCTTGGAGAACATGATCTTCCTGCGATGAGAATTGCAGCACCAGCGCCCACTGGGTGGGTTGCTGAACCCAAGGCCGCTCAGATTCCCGTTATCCCTCCTGGGGGAGTTATTGAGATGGGTATCCACATTCACCCTACAGGGACAATTTCAGAAAATCTAGTGTTATCAAAGCAAGTCTCAGTAGTTACTGGATACATGGTAGATATGGGCGATATCTCAGTCATGTCGCGGATTGAGAATCGTACTTTACGAACAATTGACGGTTTTGTTGTAGATGTTTGGCTTCCACCTGGTTTCGCCGCAAAACGAGTGCCCTTTGTCCAAAATCTTACTCCCGGGGAAGTCGTTCATGTACCGACTGAAATAGATGCAAGATAGCTTTCATTATCCACTCAGGACTTTGAATTTATGCGGTCTTAGGATTACTATGATATACTTCAATGAATTGCAACAGGTTGGTGAACACCATGAACAACAGAAACACACCCTACAAGAATGACGATGCAGCATCGATTGGAATCGGTGCAATGATTGTATTTATTGCCCTAATATTGGTAGCAGCAGTAGCATCTACAATCATTATCAAGACCGCAGAAGAACTACAGCAACGTGCTGAAGCAACGGGTGATGATACCCGTGACGAAATTTCCGGAAAGGTAACAATCGTCTCAGCTCATGTTGATGGTGTGACGACAGGGGCCGTTACTCAAATATTGGTCATTGCTCAGATGAGTGCTGGTTCAGATGACGTCACTGGCGGAGATATCACATACGTAATTGTCTGTGAAGATCCTGGTACTGCTGGGTCTGCTCTCACCGATATTGACCTAATCACAAACGGAAACTCCGCAGAACTTGATGGAACAGGTATCGCGGCCGGAACAACCATAGATTCTGGTACAACTTTCACCTTTGAGATGACACTAGCAAACTGCAACCCTGGTGCAGGTGACGCAGTTGAGGTACGTCTCGTCGTCAATGGCGGCGGAGAAACATACGCACAGATGGAAGTTACTTCCCTTGATGGCGGCGCAGTCTTAGTTTGATTACTAGTTCTAATCATTATCCTGGGTCATACCAGGTTAGTGGTTGCTACTGTCTACTAGAGGAGCGATATTATGGAAAGTCAAGAAGGCCGCATTGCGGATAGGCTAGACGAAGCATCTCGAGTCACAGTGGATCAGATAGATATTCCTCCAGAATATCGTCCTACCGACCTTGAAGCCTGGTTGTTCACCCCAGGCGCAACTCGTGTAGGATTCATGGGCGACATGGGTTCAAGACCTCCATCTGGATCTCCTCCATCTGGAACTACATCTTCGGGGCCAGCTCCTGATGAATTACTTCGTATGCTTGCGGACCGTTTTGAGCGGTTAGAAGCATCAATAGGTCATATGGAGACCAATTTAGCTCTAGGACAGGTATCTGGAGGAGGTGTTTCTGTATCTGATGTGATTCACACAGTAGGAGATGATGGCGAAGTATCCTCAGTTTCATTGAATGAATTAGGAGAAGGTACTGATGCTCTTCATTCAGGTCCGGATTTACTTGATTTGTATGAGGCCCAGTCACTTGCATTGAATCCATTCCTTCGGTCTAAGGATGCAGGGATTTCTGGACCAGGAGTAGATCCTGCAAAAATCGCCGCACTTATTCTAGACAATCTATCTGGAAGTGATGCCCAATCATTCATTCAAGCCGCTGCCAAAAGCGGCTTTCTCAATTCACAAGAAGCGAAGACACTCAGTGGGATTACGTCATTGGCTGAACCCGGAGAGAGTAGTGGAAGTGCAACACTCCCTAATCGCCCTCTATTGATTTTCGTTGCAATGGTGGATGCATGGCGGTCGCAATCATCGTCCATTCGTCATTCTTCAATTCCTTCAGCACCCATGGTTGATGTTGAACCGGGGGAGTGAGATGTGGGCGGTTCTGCCAGCGTCGGCGCCTTAATTGTAGGCACAGTTCTTTTGTCTATCTTTGCTAATGCAATGGTCATTACTCTGGAAAATCGGCAAAGATTTGAAGATATTGATGAGGATAAATCCAAAGATGTTGAAGTTAGAGTAGTCAATGCTACTCTGGTTACTTCTACCCTCTTCATCAACATCACAAATGATGGTTCTGATCCGGTATTATTTTCTGATATTTGGATAATTTTGGACGGAGGGAATCCACTTCCATTCACCGACTATTTTTCATCAAACGAATACTTGTTCCCTGGGGAGAATGTCATGGGTTCAGATACGGTGCCAGGTACTCCAAATAGGGCATTTGTTTCATCATATGGGCACGGTTCAGGAGTTACAATCCAGTAGGTGATATTATGTCGGATGGGGGTGCGTCGGAAATGATCATGCTCGTAGCTAGTCTGATTGTGGCTGGAGTCGTTTCTGCAGTTCTCATTCAAGCATGGGGGGGTGTTTCTTATGCATTGGATAGTGGAGCAGATCAGATTGAAGCAAATGCAAACACAGATGCTACATTAGTTAGTGACCCTATGAACATTAATTGGAATCCATCTCTCAATCAAACCATGATAACAGTGCAAAATACTGGAAATTCAGTTCTCAATATTACCTCTACTACAGTTCTTCTAAATGGTTCACTCATGAACGTAACTCAAAGAGGAGCCATTCCATCTGTTTGGTTACCTGGTACGATAGTAAATTTCACGATTCAGGCGGCAATTCAGTTATCTACTAATGATGAAGTGTTTCTCAATGTGGTTGTTTTAACGGAAACATTGAGTCCTGCCCAAGGAGTCAATTCATTTACGGAGGTGGTGCGAATTGTATGAAGACTCATTTCCGTTTGGATTAGAGCAAGATAGTCTTGCCAACAGCCTAGGTGCCGCCATTCCTAATCGGTCTCTTATGCTTGTAGAAGGCGACATAGGTGGAGGAAAGAGCCTAATTGCACAGCGACTTGCTTATGGTTTGGCTGAAAATGGGACTAAGGTGGCATTAGTGACTACTGAATTGACCACGAGAGGTTGGCTTGAACAAGTGGCTAGCATTGGTTATGGGATGTCGGATTATATCGATAAAGGCCAATTTTTATTGATATCTAGATTTGGAGTTCTAACTGATGAGGTAGAGGTCGAAATCACTATTGAGGACCTTCTTTCAAATGAAGGCCTCAAAGCTGCAGATTTTGTAATTATTGATCGAGCATCGCAATTAATTCAAGAGGGAACAAATCCGGCATCCTTCCTATCAGCAATCCGTCGATTTACAGCGGAGGGGAGAACTCTGATGTTATGTATTGACTCTGATGAAGTAGAACCAGCCTTATTGCGCGATATCAAAGGTTCTGCAGAAGTAGTTCTAGGCCTTTTGGCCTCCACACAGGGGGGCCAACTGAATCGAACACTTGCAGTCACTCGTTTCCTTAGGGCTGCAGGTCCAGTTCAAGCTCGAATAGGATGGAGGGTGGAACCTAGCATGGGCTTCATCGTCGATATTACGGCGGTCAGTTGAGGTGTGACCAATGGCAGAAGAAGAGGAAATTGGGATCCAAAAGGGGGACCTTGAGGGGCTTATGGCCAAACATTCTCATGTTCGAAAATGGGTGGAAGATTTTGAAGCCCAACATGGCTCTCGACCCTTTTTCTATGGCCCGTTGGATAGGGGGGCGAAAAGCATCGAACCACGTAATCTGATTTACAGCCTTAAACCACCTCTTTTTGCCCATATTTACAAGCCACCAGATGACGATGAACAGGGTGCAGGGACTACGTTATGGTTTGGAATTGAACCGGTTTTGAATGAAGAAGAGGAAGTTATTCGACAGGAGATTGTTGATCGACTTTTACGTGATGCACCAAGTGCACCATCATTCACATCTGATTCTGAATTCGAGGGTATTCTTGAAGGGATGATAGACAGGATGACTACTTCACGTTCCAGTGTTATTCAAACAGAGAACGTCCTTGGCCCTGCAATGAGTTTTCTAGGATTTGGAGAATCACCTGTGGAGGTCACAGAAGAGCAATTGGTGCGATTGAAGTACATTATTATCCGTGATTTGGTTAAATCCGGTCCATTAGAAGCACTTCTTTCTGATGAAATGCTAGAGGATATTCATTCTGTAGGTTTGAGATACATCAACATGGATCACAAGGTATTCGGAATGGTGACATCAAACATCCGATTTAGAGATGTAGATGTTCTAGGCAGGTATCTCCGTTCGATGTCTGAACGTATTGGTCGGCCAGTTTCCGACAGTAAACCGATTATTGATGGGGCATTACTTGACGGTTCAAGAATCAACATCATTTTCAGTGATGATGTTTCCATGCTTGGTCCATCATTTACAATCCGAAAATTCGCCGAAGAGACCATTTCGTTCACACAATTAGTACAATGGGGGACTATGTCTTCTCAACAAGCAGCATACATTTGGCTTGGTCTTGAGAATGGTATGTCTCTTCTTGTATCTGGAGAAACAGCCTCTGGGAAAACGACAACATTGAATGCAATATTGCCGTTCATTGATCATAATGTGAAAATATATTCTGCAGAAGATACTCCTGAAGTTAAGGTGCGTCACCGACTGTGGCAACGTTTGGTAACTCGTGATTCAAAGAATGAAGATTCACGGGTAGAGATGTTCGATTTATTGAAGGCTGCTCTAAGATCTAGGCCACGTTATATCATCATTGGTGAGATTCGTGGTGTAGAGGGCGCCACTGCATTCCAAGCAATGCAGACTGGGCACCCTGTGATTGCAACATTCCACGCATCATCGATTGTCAAGATGATTCAGCGATTTACTGGCGACCCAATCAATGTCCCCGCTCGATTCTTCGATAACCTCAATTTTGCAATTTTCCAAGAAGTTGTGGAAGCACCAGGTGGAGGAATAGCTAGAAGGATAACAGGGATTGATGAGGTAATTGGATACAACAAATATGCCGATGGAATCTTGACTAGAGGGATGTTTGAGTGGGATCCGGTTCAAGATAAGCATTACTTCAGAGGAATGTTCCAATCACATTTGATGGAGAACAAGATGGCTCCCATGATGGGTTTTTCAAATAAACGTGATATTTACGACGAAATGGAACGAAGGACAGAAGCCATTCAGAGAATGGTTGATCGTGAATTGACGCATTATGACGATGTATTCGACCTTTTAGACGTATATTACCAACAGGGGTGGGAGCAATTCTCCTCTGCCATCGATACCTGGGAAGGGATAAATCATTAGAATGGTGAGGAGGGGAGCAAATGGAGCGCCTCCCTCTTTGGCAAATTGCTATTCGTAGATTGGGGATGCCTGCTCAGGAATATGTCTTCAAAGTGATTATTCCTTCAACAGTAGTTGGATTACTGGTTGGCACATTTGTATTCTGGGGCGCTTCAGGTCTGTTCACAGGAATTTCCGGGTTAATCTTGGCGTTTATTTTCCCTGTAATGACTGGTGCTGCTGCCTGTGTTTGGCCTTTAATTCAAACTCAACGTACTGCCATAGCGATTGAACGTGAAATGCACATGTTCATCACGCGAATGGGCATTTTATCTCTTGGGGATGCAGGGGCCCAATCCATGTTCGATATTCTAAAACAAATGGGAGATTATGGTGCTTTAGCAGAAGAGGTCCAGTCAATCGAGACCTTGGTTGATCGTTGGCATACCAATTTACCTGAAGCTGCACGAATAGTTGGTAGACAAAGCCCATCTCCGATATGGGGTGATTTTCTAGATCGTATGGCCTTTTCAGTTGAAGCCGGACAGCCATTGGAGGATTTCATGCGTTCTGAACAGGATACATTCCAAGAAGAATTCAATACATTATACGATACTAGGTTAGAAGCAGTAGATACTCTACGTGAGATTTACGTTTCCTTAACTACCACTGGAATGTTCTTGCTCGTTGTGGCTGGCATTCATCTTGTATTGTTCATGACTGGTACTTTGGAAGATGATCCTTGGACCGTGATGGTGCGAATACGTTGGATTCTTCTTGCTGCATTGATCTATTCTCTTTTGCAATTCTTCGGTTTAATTTCGTTCATGGTTTTGATTCCAGATGATGATTTGTTCCCACGTAATGATATGCAAACTTCTTACAAGATTACAATGCGGAGGGCATGGATTATCGCCTCTTTCATCGGTATTTTATTGATTGCATCCTTATTATTTTCGAGTATAATTATTAGTTTTGAATTTATTTTGGAAAATTGGCACAAATATGGTCTTTTATCTATTGCCGCAATTGTTACGCCGTTAGCCGTCCCGGCTTATTTGGTTGGTCGTGAAGAAAGGTCCGTTCGAAGAAGGGATGAATCTTATCCTGGTTTTATTCGTGCACTTGGAGGAACTGCTCAAGCCCGAGCATCTGAACCAGTTGCAACGGTTAGAGCCCTTCGTAGTATTGATTTTGGTGCATTGAACAAATCAATTGAACAGTTAGAGAGAAGACTTTCAATGAGGATTGATAGTGATCATTCTTGGGATTGGTTTGCTGCTGATGCAAATTCTATGATGGTCTCCCGTTTCATTCGAATATATCTGGAAGGCGCTCAATCTAGTGGAGAACCTGCGGGAGTAGCAGAATTAGTTTCAAAGAATACAACGAATCTCCTGTCTCTTCGTAGACGCAGAGCATTATCTTCGGGTACAATGCAGGGAGTTGCATTTGGTGTGCTGATTGCGATGATTACAAGCCTAAATATCACTATCTCGATTGTACAAGGTCTTGGCGAATCAATTAGTGGCGTAGCCCAAGGCATCACTGGAACAGATGTCTCAGAGATACCTCAAATGTCCGGAGGTTTTGGTTTACCGGTATTAGATGACAGTGCTGTTGTTGAAGAGAATATTTTCTTGTTCAAGATTGTAGTTTCAATTCTTGTTTTGTTTATGATAATCATTCTTGGATTGATATCTGCTCGGATTCGTGGAGGGGGAATTTCTCTGTCAGTAGGTCAAATGATTACGATGCTGTGGGTGGCTGGATTAACCAGTTTCTTGACCGCAATTGTTCTTGATGCATCAATCGGACTATTCATCGCAGGTGGTTAATCTCATCTACGTTCGCTGTTGATACGTTTTTTTGAAGCAGCCCAAGAACAAATCAGGCAACCTGTGAGATCATGAAACCGAGCAGGACAATGTTCTCTCCCGAAATAAATGATTTGTAGATGTCTTGCATTCCATGATTCTCTTGGGAAAACTGCTTTCAAATCCGTTTCTGTTTTCCCTACGTTTTTCCCATTGCTAAGCCCCCATCTTGCGGCTAGCCGATGGATGTGTGTATCTACTGGAAAGGCAGGGATTCCAAAGGCCTGAGACATTACTACGCTTGCAGTCTTGTGTCCTACTCCTGCAAGCGATTCTAAGAAATCCCAATCTGGAATTATCTCTCCTCCCTTAGAAATAATCTGCTCAGCCATCCGTTTGAGATTCTTTGCTTTAGTAGGGGCAAGACCGATTTCACGGATTATTTCCTTTATTTCATCAACATCAAGAGTTGCCATAGCTGCAGGGTTTGGTGCGATTTTGAATAAAGATGGAGTGACTTGATTCACCTTCTTATCTGTTGTTTGGGCAGATAGCATTACTGCAACCAGTAGAGTATAGGGGTCATTGTGATCCAAAGGAATAGGTGTTTCAGGGTATAGATTGTCGAGTATCTTGCCAATCTGTTCTGCCTTCTCTTTTCGCTTCATTTTCTTCCTTCCAACATTCTAGCTTCAATCTCGTGGCCCGGAAGACAATTCAAAACATCATTTGCCTCCAACCATCCCTTTCTTGCAATTTGCACCCCAAACCACACATCTTTCAGTCCTTGAGTTGAGTGTGCATCAGGATTGATTACAATAGGGACTCCCTGTGATTTTGCATATTTGCAAAGCCGCCAATCCAAATCCAATCTATATGGGCTTGCATTAATTTCACAGGCCTTCAGTAATCCGTCAGAATTTAATTCTCCCATTCTTCTCAGAACTGCATGCATGTCCACAGGAAACCCATCTCTTCCCCCGATGATTCTTCCAGTTGGATGACCAAGAATAGTGAAGGTGGGATCTTCAATGGCTTTGATTAAATTCTCAGTATTCTCAATTTCATCACGATTCTTCCATGATCCAAGAGCATGAACACTTCCAACTACATGTGTGAATTCCCGTCTAATATTTTCTGGATAATCCAATTTCCCATCAGGTAATATATCGCATTCAGAACCATGTAGGATACGAAAATCAGTTTCTGAGTCTAACCATTTTTCATTCATTTCCCGTATTTCGTTGCCCTGTTCGAAAACCATGTCTTGAGGTACTCCAATGCTTCTTCCTCCAATGTTGAGTACTTCTGAATGATCAGCAATTCCCAAGAATTCCCATCCCAAGGCGATTGCAGCATCAGCCATTTCAGTCAATGAAGCAGCCCCATCAGACGCAGTCGTGTGGTTATGTAACGCTCCTTTAATTTGCTCAGGAACCAATAGATGAGGGAGTGTTCCCGACGACGCTGCCTCAATTTCTCCCATATCTTCTCTCATTTCTGGGGCGACCCAATCCATCTTTAGATGCTGATATATTTCTTTTTCATTGTCAGCAGGCATTCCATTTGCTGCTGCTTCTAATCCTTTCATATCCCCTAGACCTTCAAGTGGGAATAATCCAAATTCATTGAGCCTTAATCCCATGTCTAAAGCACGTTGTCGCATTCTAACGTTGTGTTCTTTACTTCCAGTGAAATAGGCCATTGTGTAAGCAAAAACATGAGGTGGAACCAATCTGACTTGTGCATCTATTGTTGAGTTTGATTCTAATTCTTCCCATGCTTCACCTCCTAGAGCAGCAAGAACTCCTCCATCAATCATTGATCCTGAAGATGCATCATCAAAGAGGGTTGATTCAAGAATTAGACTAATTTTTGAATCTCCAGCGCCCTTCACTTCTGCAATTCCAGGAATTGCAAGTATTGCCTCAGTCACCTCTTCAAGATCGCTTTTTTCTACAGCTGCAACAACATCCAAATCACCAATCGACTCTTTTCGTCGTCTGGCTGAGCCTGCAAGCTGTGCTTTTTTGACACCGGGAATTGATGAAATCCTCCCCTCAAATGCTTCTCCATAGAGTAGCCCAATGTCTAGACGTCGCCGTCCAGTGAAGCGAGCCAATAATTCGATTCCTTCTAAAATCCGTTCTTCCATTTTTTTGCCCATACGAGGTAGTTTGCTTAGGGCTCCATCTTCAGCCGCAGAGCGTAGTTCAGCAATACTTTCTATTCCAAGTTCATCGTGAAACTGTTTGATTCTCTTAGGGCCTAGGCCTGGAATTCCTAGCATTGCGATTAATCCCTTTGGGACCTTTTCATAAAGTGAATCTAGCCCCCCCCATGATCCTTCTTTCATTGCTTCGTCAATTAGTCCAGCAATTCCTTTGCCAATCCCTTTGATATCAATCAATAAACCACCATTCACTGTTTCCCATAGATCTTCTTCATGTGCAGAGAGGCTTCTAGAAGCATTTTCATATGCTCTTACTCGAAATGGATTTGCTCCATCTAATTGCAACAATGTTCCTACTTGTTCTAGAACGGTAATAATCTGACTTTTGGTGAAGAATGGTGGTTCTTTCCTTCGTGAACGGGGCAAAACCCAACCGTGAACACTCACCATGAAACTTGGTTGTTCACGGGGGGTCTTGAATCATCTTCTTACTTTGCTCAATATCAAAGACTGGCAATTCTAGTTTAGTTCGGAGGCGAGTGTATGCTGGAGTTTTTTGCATCCGCCCTTTCTTGGTCTTGTGGACTTATTATCGTGATTTGGATTTCGATTGGAACACTTGCTCGTTCGGAGAAAATTGAACGTTTATCTCACAATATTATGACTTTACTTTGTTTGTTAACCGCGACAGGTCTAGTTGTTTTCCATTTTTCAGGAGGTGTTTTCTGGGGGTCACCGCCTATGGCTAATTTCCTCGCTCTAGTGTTAGTTGTGATGGGGTTGACCAGCCAGATAATTCCAATTAATGGAGAAGAGATTCAAGGTGAACCCAACCCCCATCATCTGATGAAGATGCGTCGAGAGAGGGGCGAAGAAGAATAATCATTCAACTTCTTAGGATTCATTTGCAAGTTTTTCATCGATGAATTGCCGCATATATTCGGGTAACTCTCCATTTTGGAACACTACATCGTTCACGTCTTCCAATTGCATCAAGGAATAGTAGATCTGCATAGCAGTCATGGGCGTTGAACCACATCCCGTACAACCGCCTTCAAGAGAGATCATGATGATTCCATCAGTAGTGTCTACAACGTTTACTATTCCATCATGTGCATCTAGTACGGCCTGAACAGGGCCTACCGAATCTAGGATGAGTTGCTTGTCGACCACAATTTACGCACTATGTCCTCCCCTATCAACCAACTCATGCAATAACCTGTTTTTTGGGGTGTATGGCGATTATTGAATACTCTTCAAAAAGGTAGAGAATTGAATTCGTATCGGTCTCCATTAAATATAGGTCGATTTTCGCGTTGACGGAATAGGTGAATTAAATGAGTGTTCTAACCCCTGAACAATTAGCACAACTAGGCGTCGGATTGGCTGTTTTCGGATTGATTGCAGCGTTTGTCCTTTATCGCAGGAATGATTCAATCGAGATTGATAATGAAACAGTCTCTGATATTACAAATCAGATACAGAATGGAGCGATGGCTTTCTTGTATGCTGAATATCGATATCTTGCTGTGTTTGTTTTAGTTGTTGCAGGCCTACTTCTCGGAGGTGGCCAGATGAACGATGATTTAGGAATGGAGACTGCAGTAGCTTTCCTTCTTGGAGCATTCACTTCTGTAATGGCAGGGTATTCTGGAATGCGTAGTGCTACTTCTGCAAATGGAAGAACTGCAATGGCTGCCAAGAATGGCGGGCAACCTGCTGCACTTCTTGTTTCATTTAACGGTGGAGCTGTGATGGGACTTGCTGTAGGTGGATTAGGCTTACTGGGTGTCTCTTCGATGTATCTTTGGTTGGGTCAAGATTTCAGTACGGTAGGGTCCATTGCCGGTTTCGGAATGGGTGCATCTAGCATTGCACTTTTCGCCCGTGTAGGCGGTGGAATTTACACGAAGGCTGCTGATGTGGGCGCAGATCTTGTTGGCAAGGTAGAGGCGGGAATTCCGGAAGATGATCCGCGTAATCCAGGTGTGATTGCAGACAATGTAGGTGATAACGTAGGAGATGTAGCAGGAATGGGTGCAGATATCTTCGAATCCTTCGTTGGTTCGATTATTGCTGCAATGGTAATCGCTGCTTCTTCTGGTGCAGCTGCAATGGCCGCTGGGAATATCCCCGGAGCACAGTACTATGGTGCATTGGTTCTCTTGCCAGTGGCACTAGCATTGGTTGGTTATCTTGCTAGTATCATCGGCGTGTTCTCGATGTCGTTCTTGAAGAACATGGATGATGCCGCAGCAGCTTTACGATACACTACTTTCATTGGTGCTGGTTTGTTTTGGGCAGGTGGATACCTGATAATGGGGCCTAACGGAATGGATCTCCCCAACTATGACCCACTGTATGCAGTAATAGCAGGTTCAATAGTTGGTATTCTCATTGGTCTTGTAACTGAGTATTATACTGGAATTGAACCAGTGATGGGGCTGCCTGTGAGAGATATCCCATATATTGGTGAGATGTCGAAGACCGGCCCTGCTACCAATGCAATTGCAGGTCTTTCTGTAGGGATGAAATCGGTATTCGTTCCAATTCTTCTAATGGCGATTGGCATCTACATTGCCAACGATTTCGCAGGATTATATGGAATCGCAATGGCTGCAATGGGTATGCTTGCCACAGTCGGAGTTACAATGACTGTTGATGCATATGGTCCAGTTGCTGATAACGCAGGCGGGATCGCGGAGATGAGCAAACTTGGCTCAGATGTTCGTGAGATTACAGACGCCTTAGATTCGATAGGAAATACCACTGCTGCAGTTGGCAAAGGCTTCGCAATTGGAAGTGCTGCATTAACTGCCTTAGCTCTCTTCGCAGCGTTCAAGTCGGCTGTTGATGCGGCAACTCCAGGATTTACAATGGAGTTGACAGATCCTATGGTAGTAATTGGCCTCCTTATTGGTGGTTCTCTTCCATTCGTGGTAGCTGCAATGACTATGACTAGCGTTGGAAAGGCTGCTGGCGACATGGTCACTGAAATTCGCCGTCAGTTCCGCGAGATAGAGGGCTTGCTTGAAGGAAAGCCGGGTGTAAAGCCAGATAGTGCAAGATGTGTTGACATTTCTACCAAGGCTGCACTTAGGGAGATGATTCCTCCAGGAGTAGTTGCTGTATCTTCCCCAGTAATTGTTGGATTGATTTTAGGTCCTGCCGCATTGGGCGGACTTCTTGCTGGCGCCACAGTAACAGGTGTACTCATGGCTTTGTTTATGGCAAATGCTGGTGGAGCATGGGATAATGCGAAGAAGGCGATTGAACAAGGCCACATTGAAGGTGCAGAGAAGGGCGATGCGGCTCATTCTGCTGCCGTAATTGGTGATACCATTGGTGATCCATTCAAGGATACTTCTGGACCTTCGTTGAATATTCTAATCAAGTTGATGAGTATCGTGAGTCTTGTGATTGTTCCATTGCTCCCAGCAATTGTTTAATTGATGAGTATAGTTGCAGTTGTAAATGCTTGATTCTTGGTGAGGGTCACCTTTTCTGAGCAGTATACCCGTATACTGAAAAATAACATCGCTGTGGGCAGTAATATGCGTGCTTACTTGTTGTCGCTATTGATGATGACAGTCAGCCTTACGGGCTGTATCAGTGATGAGGTAATTACAGAATCTAATATTGGTAATACTACCCAAGACGAATTAGCCCTGCCTGAATGGCAAATCGGTGAGCAGTGGCTGTACACGTTCATCACTCCAGAGTTTGGAGAAGACAGTACTCGCTTAGTAGTCGCAGATATTCGTGAGGACGAAGGCTTATTCATGCTAGGTATCCCGTCAGAAGGAGAAGCTCAAAGACATGCAGTAATCAATCACAATCCATTCTTAGGCAGAGTAACAATGGACGGTTTGTCTGTTTATGAGAATGGGGAGCCTCAGCCAGTTTTTAATTTCCCTTGGGAAGTTGGCAACACTTGGGATTTTAGACTCTTAGGCCAAGATTGGAGTGCAAATACCGACAATATCTACAACGGAGAAGTCACAGTTTCTGCAACATCGAGTGAAGACCACACTCTTAGTTATGTATTTAGTGGCCGTGAGGGTTTCATCAAGAGCCTCCTTTGGACTGACAATGAGGGTGTGGATCATTTACAAATAAATCTCAATGAAAAGAAAACTGGCTATTCTGGAGATGTTTTCTTTTACCGCGCTGGGGACATACATGATAATTTGTATGAGGAAAATGATCAAGAAATTTATGATACATTTCTCGATGAAGGGTATTCTCCAAACGAGGCATGGGATACTTTAGTTTGGTATTTAGATGTTGAAATAAGTCAGCAAGGTGGCTCAGGTTCACTTAGTATCAAAGATCACCAAGGTGCTTCCCCTTTGACTCGAGCATGGGGTGCAGGAGCAACAGAAAAGGGTTCATTTGGCACCATTCCATCTAATTCCGGCGAGCATTCAATCACCGTCACTGTAAGAGGTCAAGATTCTTTTGTTCACCTCAAAGTTGCCGGTGCTCTTGTTCGTTCTTGGACATTGTGAGGTTGCAACATGCCTTCACTCGTGATGATGCACGGTTTGACAGGTACTGCGAATTTGATCCGTCCTCTTGCTGAATCTTTGCTTTCTCCTGGAATGAATTTGATACTTCCAGAAGCAACAATTCCTCATCCAAAACGTGGTTTTGCTTGGTGGTTACGTGATGAACCTCCCAGTGAACCGTTGAATAGTTTCTCTCTTATGGAAGTAGATGAATCTGTAGAATCAATTGTTGATGTTATCAATCTCGAATCATCTGATGAAAAATTGATTCTTGCAGGGTTTTCTCAAGGCGCAGCTATGGCTACTGAAGTTTTCATGCACAAAAAAATCCAACATCGGGTTCTTGGAATGGTTTTAATTTCTGGAAAAGCAATTCGTCCTAAAGAGTTGTATGAGGCTTTATTGGATAATCCAATACCCGTTGTTTGGATGCATGGAGATAGGGATAAAATAGTGTCAATAGAACAGGCGCATGAATTGTCTAATCTAATTGAGAAGGCAAATTGTTCGATATTGAAACTTCAACATCATAAAGGACACATGGTCGATTTGAATCAGAAAAATTTGATTATTGAGTGGATTCGTTTAGTCTCAAAATAAGTTCGTCAGATCCGCCTACGAATATTGGCTGTTCATTTCTCAAATCCCAAATGATTGGTACTGTTCGCCATCCAGTTTTTTCCCTTGCTTCAAGATGGATATCAAGTTCTTCATTTCCATTGATTTCAAAATACGAATAACCCTTTGCATCTAAGATATTTTTAGCCCTTATGCAATAATAACAAACATTTGTAGAAATCATCAAAAAATCAGTTTTTGATTCTAGAGCTAGATCTAGATTCATTCTTTCACCAACAATCATTCCATTGATTCATTATTTTGAACTACTAGGCCATCGTTATCAAATTCCCATTCAATCACTGTCCAACCCGCTTCTTCACATGTCATTTTCACGACATCTTGGGCACTTGGTCGTACCAAAATAGCTGCACAACCTCCTCCTCCCGCACCCACTGCTTTCCACGCCATCACATGTTTTGCTTCAATCAATGGTTCAATTACTGGTTTGAATGGCGCGTGTATATTTTCATCAATTAGGTCTACTCCATTACATACTTGTTTCAAGGATTCAACTACAGCATCTCTTCGATCTCTATTGAGACCTTCAGCCATTTTTTTTGCAGCAGTTCGCAGCAATAGCAATCCTTCTTCTACTGCAGAATCACCTTGTTTGAATCTCTCCCAAACACTCTTGTGCATATCTCCAGAAACGTGTTGAATGCCACAATCGACCAAAATTAGATGTTTAGATAACCAGTTTGTTGAACTAGTCAAAGGTTCTAATGGGAGTTGTTCTACTCTCTCCCCAATGAAAAGTAAATGGTTGAATCCTCCAAGTGCTGCAGCCCATTGGTCCTGTCTACCTCCTATATTTCCCAATTGCATCTCAAACTTGTATGCCTGCTCTGCAATATCTAGAGGGGCGGACTTTCCACCATCAATAGCAGCTAGAAGTGCAACATTGACTGCACCAGTTGTGCCAAGGCCTGAACCAAGTCTGGAATTGCTTCTATAGTTAGCAATTAACATTCCATCTTCATTGGTACTAACATTGGCTTCTGCATGTATTTTGATTGCAAAATTCACTACTTCTCCACCATACTTCTCAGCGAAGATTGGAACATCTGTCCAACCACCTGCTAGGTCTATCCTAGTAGGTGCTTTAGCAGAAGTAGATCTCATTGTTCCCCCTCCGGGAAGCCCAATGCAATACGATTTCTCTGATGGTTTACATTAGTCACGATAACCCTCACAGATTGGCCCCTAGGATACAGAGTCTTGAGGTTGTCGAGTCCAAGATTCGGAATCATGCTCATTGGTATCAATCCATTCATATTCGGTTGTAGTTCTACGAAAAGACCATGTTTGTCGTGCCATCCATCTACTGTCCCCCTTACGATATCACCTTTTGAATATGGAATTCCTTCTAGCCTTGCTCTATCTCTCGGATCATTGTCTGTACTTCTCCCATAGTCAAAATGTTTGATTCCGAGAATAGGGATTCCATCATCTAGATGCCCAGTTCCCGGCTGAATCCAGGGTACAGATAAATCAGGGTCTATTTCTGTTTCCAGGATTTCTTTAGTTCGAAGTCTAATTTTTATTCGAAGTAATGGGGTCTTGAACAATGTTCTGAACCATCCGCACACTGGTTCAATTGTGAAGCCACTAACTTTTGTTCTATCTAGAATATCTATTTCGTTGATCTTCATTTCTTGTTTTTCTTCTGGAACTTGTCCCCAACGAATTAGCCCCATTCCATCCTTTCCCCTATGTTGAATAGTGTCCCAAGTACCGAATAACTTCAATTTCTGAATAATATGCTGCCGTGTTTCATTGTTCATTCGATCTTCACCATCGAATAGGGATTTTATTCCCGTTGATTCTTTTAATTTCAATATTCTATGTTCTCCCATCATGTTGGATGTTGGTTCACTACTTCGATGGGTGAGAATTATTGCTGCCTTAATTGGGGGGGCATCATCACCTACACCGCTTTGGATGATGGTTGGGCGTAGAATTCTACCAACTTGGTTGATACGATCATCAAGTCGATGGAAGGGGTAGTCAACTCCCCCTCTAGTTTGTTTCATACCTTCTTCTGAAACATCGATTTTCCCTTTCCAATGCTTTACTTCTATCAGAACAATCCCTTTGGGTGAAATTGCTATGATATCTATTTCAAACCGGCCAACCGGTCTGTTTGGATCTGGAATCAAAACACCTGTTAGAAAGTGCCATCCTTGTGGACCCAATTTTTTGTCTAAATTTTTTCGGGCATTTTCTTCACCCATCAAACCTGCTTCTTCACCATGGTTCTTCTCTTCGATGGCCTCTATCATCCTCCTGCGGAGTTGAAACCTAGCGCGGAAACTGGTCATGTTGATGCTTCAGATACTCCACGGTACATAGTACGAAGTGTTCACGAAAGTCTCCATTGAACAATCGCTCCAGAGGGGATTTCTGCATTCCATCCGCCTTTACTCAAATCTACTTTCTTTCTCTTCGCATTTTCTAACATACTACATTCATGTACACGCTTTAAATCTAAATCGGATGAGATTCGTCCACTCCAATCAGAATCTGTAGGATTGTATACGCGAAGTACAATCGCCCCTTGATCTTCTGAAGGTTTGAAGGCGGAGAGTATTGGTTTGGGGCCCTCTCCTTCAAAGCGGATATGTTGAAGACTACGTCCTAGATTTCCAGGGGTTAGTGATTCTTCAAAGAACCCATTTGCTAGAGGTTTTCTTGTTGCAACTAACAAATTAGCTGATGCGGAGAAGCATTCTGCAGCATGATGTATTGATTCACTTTGCCAATTCTCATCGAAAGGAAGAACAGACCATCGAGTAATCGATGATCCAATACATTGGGATCCAGGTGCAGGAAGTATAGCATCGGCAGCAGCATGCCTATGTGCAAACCCATTTTGTGACGTCCACCCTACAGAACGGACCAATGTTAGTGCTATGTCGTGCCCACCTGGGTCTACATCATCTGCAAGTATTATCTCGTATTCATTTACTCCAGGTGATAGTAGTGCTAATCCTCCATCGTTCAACCCATCATCTGTACCAGTTACAGCGACGAATCGCTCCATTGGTTGTGTTGGTACTAGAGGTTGCATCCAACTTTGGTCATGAGGGTGAAGCACTGGTCTCCGAACAACATCGAAGGGAGTTCCTGCATTGGATTCAGTTAAGTGCATTCCAGTAGGAATAATCAATCGAAGTCTGTGATCCTCGGCTTTGTTGTCTACCCAAGTTTCTACTTCTACATTTCTTTCACCTAATCGAAGTGTGATGAAATGGTCAATAGTGACTGGTGCCAATTCAACACTCCTGGTTTGATTAGTAGCATCAAGAAATGCTGGAAGGTTCCAAATTATTCGAAGGTGAACAGTCGCTGACCATTCATCAGAGTGTTGCAAGTTACTGGTTGTCTGAATTCGAGTAATATCAGAATCATGGAGTCTCCTATCCATCGGTTGAGCACGTAAATCCATGGGCTCATCTCTTTGACCGGGATGGCCTGCAGGACTATGGTCGTGAGAATCACCCGCATCTTCAACATCTTCCAGCCGTCCAATTCCTGGGAACCTACGTCCTGTAGAACGGTCAATCAAATCGAATCTTCCATCTGGGAGGAATTCAATTCGAATTTCTCCATTGTCTATTGCAGTGACTTTGCCTCCATCTTGATCAACTTGAACAGGCTTCCCAGGGAGTGTAGATGGTGCAGCATGGCCAGGGATTGCATGGAGTACATGTATTCCAGGCGGTAATCGATGAATTTGCACCCTTCCTCTGATTCGAGGGAGTTCAAGTTCGACGTGAGAATCTCTATGGAGATGCGTATCCACTTCTGGTGGGACTTGAATGATATCGCTAATAATGACTGAATCTTTTGGGGCTTTAGAAAATTCGAGGTGCACTGGGTGACCAGCATCTAGCCAACACCGATATGCCGGAGTTACAATATCTACTGGAAGCATCCCACTCCATTCTGTCCCCAATGGATTGTGTAATAGGATTGGTATTGCATCACGATCAATGTGGTGAAGATTCATTGAGTCTGCCAATTCTATTCGAACATCTTCAGTCACCATAGCCGCAGTTTCTTGTGCATGTCTGAATGAATCTTCCATATCCATATGGACTGTATCTGGAGAAACACCTCCAATTTCATGGAACCCATGATTTTGAAGTACAAGATCCCAAGCATTCTGTATCCTGTCCCACCTTTTTCTCCCATCATGGAACCAACTGAGAGCTGCTAATGGTTCGGTAGATTGGGTGATTGTTCGAATCGTATGATCATTCATTCTCTTGAGGTAAATTCTAGATGATAATGCCCCACTATGTAACATCCTATCCCATCCGTGACGCATTTCTCCATCATACGAGTACAATTTTTTCCTTCCAACCCATGAACGTACATCCTTTCCGAATTGGGTGAAACTTGAATGCTCAAAAGTCACTTCCCCTTCCATTGCTTTGTTAGCGTCTGAAATTAGACTAGGTAGAGATGGTTGAGCCATTCCGTGACGGGTACTATTTCCAAAGACCATCATAGGTGGGAGCCAACCATATCTTTCTAGATGTAAATTTGAAAGTTCTCTAATTCTATCAGAAGCGGTTTCTGGATCCACATCCATGTTGTCCTTAGAATCAGTCTCTCTTTTCTCAAAACCCCAACCTCCCAATGCATTTCCACTAGGGACTTGTTTAATCGCTAGAACAGATGTATTTCCATCAGGTGAACTCCACTTGAAAACTCCTCTTGCATCTTGAATCCAAGGTCCAGCACCTCCATTGAAAATCAATTCATCCGAGCCAATATCAGAAAGTAAAGCAGGAAGTTGACTAACATGAGATGTACTTCGAGGCATTACTGTACTTCCCACATTCCCTCCAAATGATTTGATGGCCGAGACACCTTTTTGCAGATTTCGAATCAATGCTTCCCCACCTACTAGGAATTGGGCAGGAGGATTATACCATGGCCCTATATTCAATCGACCTTCAGAGATTAGAGCACCAACCCGTTCACGATTTTCAGGCCGGTAAGAGAGATATTCATCCAACATCAATGTCTGACCATCAAGATCGAAAGATGGAAAAGTACCTTCATTCGATTCTAGAAGAGTCAACAAATCATCCATCATGTCGAGAAGAAGATGTCGATTGGATGCAACTGAACGAACGGCTGTTCTAGGCCAAAGAGCGAATGGAACGATGTGCCCTGTTCGTTCAGTCTTTTCTAATTCATCATAGACTGATCCAGCGGGCGCGTGAACTTCTCTAGGCGTGATAGATACGGACGGCGGGGCATCTTCAGGATGACTTTCTGCAAGAGGAACTCGATTTGGCAAAGCGTCTAATGATTCAACTTGAATCTCCATTGGTTTCCGAGTATCTGTGCCGAATTTATCCACAATTATGGGTTCACTATCAGAATTCTCATCATCATCATCAGATCCCTCATCATCAGATCCCTCATCATCAGATTCCTCATCATCAGATTCCTTCTCATCATCAGATTCCTCCTCCTCATCAGAATCTTCTTCGTCATCAGATTTTGACGATATTGGAGGGCCCCGCATTGGGGGGCGTGAAGAAGGAGGTCCGGATGGTGGGCCTGAACTAGGTGGGCCTGAACTAGGTGGGCCTGAACTAGGTGGGCCTGAACTAGGTGGGCCTGAACTAGGTGGGCCTGAACTAGGTGGGCCTGAACTAGGTGGTCCAGATGATGGCGGTCCACGCGTAGGCGGTCCACGTGGAGGTCCGGAAGAGGCCTCAGTCTCCACGTTTTCTATTTCTTCTTCTTCTTCGTCTACGGGGCCAGTTGGTGGCCTAGAAGTCGGCGGCCCTCTTGGGGGGCCTTTGGAAGGGCCGGGCGCCATGACTATCGATACAAGGCTGAGATAATGAAACTGCCTCGGAATATGTCCGATTGTTGAGTCATGCTCAAGGAGGATAATGCTACCCGAGTATCATGGCTGCCGGGCCGGTTGAGGCTGAATTAGTTAGTGGAGAGGTAGGACAAAAGGGTTCTAGTTTCGCTCTAAAGGTTGCTAGTAAGTATCCATTTGGTCGAAAAGAGGATCCCTCTAAATCAGAATTATTACGCGCAGTATGGATGTCCACTATTATCTTCACAATACCATTTATCGCTGCAATCCCACTATTGAATCCTGAACCGGAAAGTGAGGTAGAGGATTGGTTTGCTGAATGGTCAACACAATCTTGGTCCACTGAAGTAGGTCAGACAATTTCAAGTGGTTCTAGAGTTGAAGCAATGGTCACAGTAGACCAAGGTGGATTAATCGGAGCTAATTACACTGTGGAAAATCAGGGAGGAAATCTAATGGGTTTTGATTGTGAACCACAATGGTTGGTTGAATTACGTGCCCCTGATCCTGTAAATTTCTCTGATGGAACCAATAGTACATCGTGGTCAGCAGAGAATTGGGAAGGTTCTGACTCTGTTGTAATCAATACTCCGTTGCCAGAAATTGAAGCCAAGTCTAGTGACGAACTCCAGGAGGCGATTTTCAATCTCAAGAGTGATACGCAGGTTTGGATGCATGGGAAAGGAGAATGGCTCCTTTCAGTTACAAATCAAGGTAGTGAAGGCACTTTGGGTAACTGTGGTGGTCAGCAGGTCACGTTTAATATCAATCTCACAGTGACAAATTGGAGAGAACCTAGATTTGCAGATGGGGATTTTAATTTCACAACATCGACAGTTGGTGGTGGAACTCCAATAGGAACATTTGTCACTCTTGGTGGTTCAGTCCCCCTTCTTCTAATTGCAGCAGTGGTTACATTGGGATTACGTAATTCAGAAAGCGATGATTCTGTAGAGAAAAATCGAGATGAGATGAATTAGTCTAGTTAAAAGAATAGATTAAGGTGTTTCATGGACATATTTACTCATTTTATTATCGGGGCAAGCATTGGTGAAGCTGCTCCAAAAGATATCAAAAATCGACATGCCATTGGTGCTGCCTTTGCTTTACTTCCAGATATTACTAATTTATTACTTGTCCATCCTTATCTTGGATGGTTGGCTGGAAGGACAATTCCATTTGCATATGCTGAAGATTTCCTTTCTCATCCTGAGATTCTTAATCATTGGACCTATCATGTTTGGTTATTCTCGCATGGTTTGATTTTTTGGTTATTTTTTGTACTTCCTTTTTGGCGCAAACATCGTGCTGCCCCTCTTGCAATTATTGCTTACCTTTCCCATGTTCTGATGGATATCCCCTCCCATACTGGGATTTATGGGACTCAACCGTTCTACCCCTTGCCTCTAATTTTCGATGGTTGGTTTGATGCATGGCTTTGGGGGCCGTTGGAAATATTGGGTAGTGCGTTCTTTTGCACATGTATTTTTTTAATTATTAGACAATCCCGAAAGTATTGGAAATGGGAATCAGAGAAAATATAATTTTATTTATTTGCATCTTGAAGAGATTTCAGAGTTGCATCTTTTCCATGTCCATGAGTGATTAAACCATGAAGGAATCCGCCGATCCACTCGCCTAGGGCCTCTTCTCCAGTGTTTTCTATCTCTGCAACTCCGTAAGAATGAGCATCTGCCCCCCATCCTCCATCTTGATTTTCTCTTGCAATTAAATGAGGTATCAATGTCTTTTGTTGGATTAGTTCTAGTGATTTAATTTGGTGTTCTTTGGTCTGAGGGATATCCCATTCATCATGTGCCGTGATTA
>DASCRU010000071.1:0-5758 GCA_034400015.1 Candidatus Thalassarchaeaceae archaeon
ACTGCGCCGCCCATTTGTTGTCGACTAACTCGCCCTATGTCTGCAAATTTACGATCTTCCCAAATCAGCACTCCCAACTCTTTAGCTAGTTCACAGACCTCTTTCCATCCGTCAGATGTCCAATCTTTCACAATATCTACATGAAGTTTGAGACAAGCGATATATGGTCCAATAGTTTCTACAGTTTCGCGCACCGCATCAACAGTTTGCAAATCAGCTGCAAAGCAGATAAGACTCTGCTTATCTACTGCAGTTTGCATATATTGTCTTGAAAATGAATCGTTTGCAGCACTCCACCGAAGCCCCCACGAATCCTCGCCCATCATATCACCCCTTTCGGTCTCCTTCTCAAACCTATCCTTAGACAATGCATTATCTTACGGATTGAAATTTTCTTTAGAATTCATACATCACTTGAATAACGGCGAACGGTTGATTCAATCCGCATGACGGTTGAACGACGAACCAACCATCGTGATTGGATTCGAGTTAAAGGGGCAAGAACCCACAATCTGAAGGATGTAGATGTTGACATCCCTCGTGATTGTTTCGTTGTAGTCTCTGGAGTATCTGGATCAGGAAAATCAAGTCTTGCATTCGATACATTATATGCAGAAGGCCAACGACGGTATGTGGAAAGTTTGAGTTCTTATGCACGACAATTTCTTGGACAAATGAAGAAACCAGATTGCGACAGCATCGATGGACTATCTCCAGCCATCAGCATTGACCAAAAACAAGGTTCTCACAATCCACGTTCGACAGTAGCAACAGTTACTGAAATCATGGATTATCTTCGTCTTCTCTGGGCCCGAATAGGTAAACCACATTGTCCAGAATGTGGAATAGAAGTAGCGAGACGAACCGTACAGGAAATTGTTGACGATGTCATGTGGAATTTTGAAGGACATGCAATTGCAATATGGGCTCCAGTAATCCGAGATAGAAAGGGGACCCATGCTGATTTGTTCAGGGTTCTTGTAGAACAAGGATATACAACAGGAAAAATCAATGGAAGAGAAGCTGAATTTGAAAACCCACCTATTCTTGAAAAAAATCTTCGCCACAACATAGATGTTAGAATCGATAGAATGAGATTGAGTAAAACCAATCGTCAAAGATTGACGGAAGGGGTGGATTCAGGTCTTCGTTTGGGTGGTGGAGCAATTGCAATAGAATCACTCGAAAGTCCACAAAAAAACGCCGTAATAGAAAGCCCAAATTCCAAAGATACCAAAGCTGGATCGACAATCCCTTATTCTGAAGAATTTGCCTGCCCAACACATGGATCTTTTCTTCCAGAGATGAGTCCTAGGATATTTTCATTCAACAATCCATTGGGTGCATGCCCCACATGTCAGGGTTTGGGTGTTCAACGTAGTTTTACTGTCGACCTTCTCATTGATTCTACATTATCTGTCGAGCAAAATTTCGTCACTCCATTTCGAATTTCAATGCATTCTAATTGGTATAGAAAACACATGGAACAAGTCTGTGTCCACTATGGAATCAACCCATCTTTACCCTTCCAAGAATTGGATAATGACGCGCAAGACATTCTCTTAAATGGCAGCGGCTCTACAGAAATTAATTTCAGATTCGAATCCGAAAGAGGCTCTATTTATCAAATGGTCAAACCATGGGAAGGTGTACTTCCCCGGCTACGAAGACAATTAACAGACACATCCTCAGAAAGAACACGTTCACGTTTAGCATCATATATGACTGATGAATCATGTGCAGAATGCGAAGGGCGTAAACTCAACAAAGCCACCTCAATGGTTACTATTGGAAACATCACACTCCCCGATTTATCTTCTTGTTCAGTTCTAGAATCATTGGCAACAGTACAGCGGTGGAGAACGACAGAAATAGATTCAGTTTGGTCAGAGTTAGATAGAGAATTACCCACTGGCCCAACATTGCAAAAATCAACCACATTGAATGAACGGGATTTACATATTGGCCGTGAAGTTATCAAAGAAATCGAAAACCGTCTACGCTTTCTTGCCCTCGTTGGATTGGACTATCTAACATTGGATCGTCGAGCAAGCACACTTTCAGGTGGGGAAAGTCAGCGAATAAGATTAGCTAGCCAAATTGGGACTAGATTGACTGGTGTTATGTATGTCTTAGATGAACCAAGCATTGGCCTTCATCCTCGAGATAATTCTCGATTACTTTCTACACTTAGAGAATTAACTGAAATTGGAAATACATTGCTTGTTGTCGAACACGATGAAGAAACTTTACGTCAAGCGGATTGGATTGTTGATTTGGGACCTGGTGCTGGAAGACAAGGCGGGACAATAGTTTCGAACGGAACATTGGCTAATTTGTTATCGAATAATGAGAGCCTGACAGGACAATATTTGTCCGGCAATCGTTCAATCCCTGTCCCCAAAGAACGAACGACGCCAAATGGAGATTGGTTGACAATCAAGTCAGCGAAACACAACAACTTACAAGAAATAACAGTAAAACTCCCTTTGAGATGTTTTATCACAATAACAGGTGTATCTGGTTCAGGCAAATCATCCTTGATTACAGGAATATTGGCCCCAGCACTATTGAGGAAATTACATGGTTCGGATGCCACACCTGGTCGCCACGATTCTATTGATGGAATTGATGGGATTGACAAAGCCATCGTCATTGACCAGAGCCCAATTGGTCGCACACCTCGATCAAATGCAGCAACATACACAGGGGCCTTCGACCATATTCGTGCCTTATTTTCAGAAGTTCCACTTTCTAAGGAACGCGGATATTCTCCAGGGACGTTTTCATTCAATGTAAGAGGTGGTAGGTGTGAATCATGCAAAGGCGGAGGGTCAATCAAACTAGAAATGAACTTCCTTCCAGATGTATGGATTGAATGTGAAATCTGTAAAGGTACACGTTATACTCGTGAAACACAAGAAGTACTTTGGAAAGGCCATAGTATTCATGATATTCTTGAAATGACAATTGAAGATGCAGCAAAATTCTTTCAAAATCAAAGGAAAATCCACCGTATCCTCCAGACATTGGTTGATGTTGGTTTAGGATACATTCGTTTGGGCCAACCTGCTACAACATTGTCGGGGGGGGAAGCCCAAAGAGTGAAATTAGCCACTGAACTTCATCGCCCAGCCAGAAAACATACATTCTATGTTTTGGATGAACCAACGACGGGACTTTCAATGGCTGACGTCCACCAATTAATCGAAGTATTAACTCGATTACGAGACAATGGCCACACTGTGGTTGTAATTGAACACAATATGGATGTAGTCAAATCTTCAGATTGGGTTATTGATCTCGGTCCCGATGGAGGTGATGGAGGTGGAAATATAGTTGCAGAAGGAACACCAGAAGACATCTGTAAGAATTCTAATTCCTTTACTGGCCAACATCTAGCACCAATGTTAGGTTTAAGAAAGGTTGCCGATTAGACAACCATAGGTTGTATAGACCTAGGTGATAAAATGAGTATTGGAATCGAACCACTTGGAGACATGGTCCTCGTGCAAATGGAAGCAGCCCCTGAGAAGACACAATCTGGATTATTGTTGCCCGAAGAAGCGAGAGAAAAAATGACGGTAGGATTAGTAATTTCAATCGGGCCGGATGTAGAACACATTTCAGCAGGAGATCGTGTAATTTATCGCCAATATAGTGGAACCAAGATTGAATGGTTGGGAAATGAATACCTGCTTATGAAGTCTGAAGATCTTCAAGCGAAAGTCAACGAATAATAGGAAGTGGGAAAATGGCAAAACAGATGTTGTATGGTGAAGATGCGAGAAGAAAATTACTCGAAGGGATTGACGTTGTAGCAAATGCGGTCAAGGTAACACTTGGGCCTGCTGCTAGAACAGTAGTATTGGAAAAATCATGGGGCAGCCCCACGATAATTAACGATGGAGTAACTATCGCTAAAGACATTGAACTTTCAGATCCCTTTGCTAATATGGGTGCAAAATTAGTTCAAGAAGTTGCAAGTAAGACTCAAGACAATGCAGGGGATGGAACATCCACGGCCTCAATATTGGCCCAAGCATTGTGCCACACAGGTCTTCGAAATGTAACCGCTGGAGCTAGCCCAGTAGAATTGAAGGCTGGTTTTGATGAGGCCATTTTGGCAGTAGTTGAATGTCTCAAAGACATGGCCGTTCCAGTAGAAGAATCCAGTACGATTCACCAAGTGGCTACCATTGCTGCAAATAACGATGGAGATATTGGTGAATTAATCGCTCAAGCGGTAGAAGCAGTAGGCCAAGATGGAGTCATAACAGTCGAAGAAGCAAAATCAGCAGAAACCGATTTGAAAGTAGTTGAAGGAATGGAAGTAGACAAAGGTTACATTTCACCATATTTCATTACTGATCGAGAACGTAAAGAAGCAGTTTTGGATAATCCTATGATTTTGATTACAGATCAAACAGTCAACAGTGCTCAAGATTTGTTGCCTAGTCTTGAAGCTAGTATGCAACAAAAACGCCCCTTACTCATTATTGCAAAAGACATCGAAGGCGAAGCATTGGCTACTTTGGTACTGAATGTAGCAAGTAAGATAGTCAAAGCCGCCGCCATTAAAGCACCAGGTTTTGGTGATGAACAAGGAGAGATTCTCGAAGATATTGCTACACTTACAGGCGCTCAAGTTCTTGCAAAAGATCGCAATGCAGATGTGAAAGCACAAGGACCAATGTCCCTTGGTGGTGCAGAGAAGGTCATTATTGCAAAGAATAAGACAACCTTTGTCGGTGGTGAAGGCGACTCAAATATAATTGAAGAACGAGTGAATCTACTCCGTGGTCAAGAAAAATCTGCTTCATCTAAATGGGACAGCGAGAAAATGCAAAAGAGAATCGGCAAAATGACCGGGGGCGTTGCAGTTCTTCGAATTGGAGCTGCTACTGAAACTGAAATGAAAGAAAAGAAAGCACGTGTCGACGACGCCCTCAATGCAACCCGTGCAGCTATGGCTGAAGGTGTAGTTGTGGGCGGAGGCGTTGCACTTCTTCGTGCACGCGGAGTTCTTGATCAATTGAAAACATCCAGTAGTGGAGATAGAGCAGTTGGTATTGGAGCAGTTTATGACGCACTATCAGCACCATTACGCCAGATTAGTGAAAATGCAGGACAAGAAGGGAGTGTGGTAGTCAACACAATCCTAACAAACGATTCACCTTCATTTGGTTACAATGCTCGATCAAATGAATACGTGGATATGCTTGAGGCAGGAGTCATAGATCCAGTGAAAGTAACACGTAATGCATTACAATCAGCAGGCTCGATTGCAGGATTAGTTCTCACTACTGAAACATTGGTTGCAGATGAACCCAAAACCGACTCTGGTTCAGACATGCCGGATATGAGTGGCATGGGTGGCATGGGTGGTATGGGCGGCATGGGCGGCATGGGTTTCTAAGGAAAAAACCCAATTTTCTCGCCGCATCGTTGAAGGACGGCCCGCCAAGGCATGACCTTGAGGACGGATGGCTGTGAGTACCGTACACCGTTTCGAAGTATTGCCAAAAGTAGGAAACGGCCTCATAGATAGTAGGGGCGAATCTATTCGCAGACAACTGGAAAGCGATCATTCAGTAAGCATTTCTTGTATTCGTAGTACCCTTGGATATTTAGTAAAAGGAAACTTCACTCCAGACGAAAAAGAACATGCAGCAAAGAACTTGTTTTCAGATCCAATAATGGAGGATGTATCAGTAGATATATCATTTTTAGAATCTTCAACCTTTGAAACAGATCC
>DASCRU010000072.1:0-5443 GCA_034400015.1 Candidatus Thalassarchaeaceae archaeon
GTATCCAATAATGCCACACATGAAATCAAACCTCGAATTTCTCATCACATACTGGACATGGTACCGATTTCAAACTACTATCTCGCAACATAAACACTGCAGAACAAGATGGACAGGATACTTCCCTATCCATCACACCGAGTGAAGAGGGATTGGGAGGAGGAGGTAAATCTCCCAATGATGGAGAACCAGGAGGAGGAGGTAAATCTCCCAATGATGGAGAACCAGGAGGAGGAGGTAGAGGTAAATCTCCAATATCATTGAGTGCCTCAGATTGTTGGCGCTTGCGTCTTCTTTCCTGACGTGGATTAGAGGTCTTATCTTCGGTTTTTTCCTCTTCAACTGGGGCCGTCTCTGGTTCAAGGACACTAGTTTCTTCAGATTCTATGTGCTCAGTTTCATTTTCTGAAGGGGATACTACAATGGGGACATCTGGGAGCATCTCAATTCCATCAACATCAAACTCATCTACTGAAACCACTGCAACCTGTAAATTCGAATTAGATCTTCTTCTACGAACAACTAAAATCAATCCAAGAAGAAAATTTGCTCCGATGCAAGCAATGCCTCCTAACAACGAAATGGTTCGCCATGTGTTTGTGTCAACACCAAGCATCACTCTCAACCAATCAAATGGGTTTGAAGAAGATTGATCTAAGGGTTGATCAAAAACAAGTGGCCGTAATCGGACTTGACCAAGTACTTCGATTAAAACTACTAATTCCTCATTTTCCTCACTGTATTGGGCATCTATCAAGTTCCCAGGACTCAGACGAATTCCAAGTCCTATGTTCTCATCGAAGACACCGATGCCCACCATTGGCTGATTATTCGCACCCACTGCATCCATCAATACGAACACATTTTCATTTCTTTCAACAAAAGAAATATGCTGAATTCCAGGGCTTGAAATTCGAGTCTCATTTCTTTCATTGAGAGATGAATCCGATTCAGATAGAATTAGTTCCATCGAATATCCATCTCCAAGGGTCCACGCAGTGAAAACACGGTCATCTGTTCCGTCTGACGTTACCAAAAGAGTAGGATTAGCAGCATCCTCTGCGATATCAGTGTGGAAAAGCCAATTTTCATTTCCTAAATCACCATGAGCATACCAAATCGCATCAACAATTGCACCAGATGGAAGTGCCTCACTATGAGTGTAAAGGATATGGGTGAATTCATCACCAATTTCAATCTCTATTGGTGCGACAAATGAATAATCAATATTCACATTGGAAATTACTGGATTAGAAAGAATCCATGAAGAATTATCGAATGAAGTACTGGAATGGATTGTGAAAACCGAGGTGGAATCAGTATAAGCACCAGATGCAAAGATATCTCGATAATATCCACCAATCACAACAGTTTCATCTTTCACATCGAGATCTAAGCCAAAGTATGAACCTTCAGAGGAAAGTAATGGTTCCATCAAATCTATTGATGGAGGAGATTGGCAAGATTCATCAATTGTTGTGTAATAAAGATGTGATCTATAGAAACCAAAATTATCTAATTTCTGTCCAGTCCAAACAATGTGAGTTAAGCCATCTCCTACAGAAGTTGTAGATATTGACCCAGACCATCTTTCTTCAAAATCCATCCTACAGGTCTGAATATTCAATTGTGGTGAGACTCTGTGAATCTTCAATGTTGAGCCATCAGCACTAATGAGGTGACCTTCTTTTCCTGTAAAAGAAAATTCCAATGGAATCTCATTTTCCCCTAGACTAGAAACTGTACGAGAGGCACCTAAAGTTGCATCAATTAATGGAATCCAATATGTCTGTTCATTATTTTCCCAATCTAAATCAAGAGCCGGCGTGACTTTTATCCTTACATGAACAATTGATGATTCGTTACTTAACATGGGAATAGAGACAACAGTGATGGCACCTCCAGGAATTACAGATTCGGTGAAATTACTGTATACACGCCAACCCAATTCAGTTTCAACCTCGACCGTGAATTGAACTGATGTAGCAGCCTCACTACCAATGTTCTCTACTGGGACCTTCATTTGGAATTCTTCACCTATTCGAGGAATATCTGGAGACATTTGCAATACTCCATTAATCATATTTAGATCGACACCATTGGGCCGTTCAATAATAGAAAATTCGGCTGAAGCTAAATTCCCGTATATATTATCCTCATCTACTAGGGTATTCGCTGGATCAATAACAATCTCAACTGTAGCGATTCCTGAATTCATAGGTGTCCAAAACATTTCTACTTCTATTGCTGAACCAGGAGCAAGGTTAGAAAGTGTAAGTTCATACTTCAAAGCTTCATCGACTCTCAATTCTAATGGAACTTCTTTCGCTGCTTTATCGCCAATATTCCGTACAATTCCCTTTACTCCAATATCACTACCAACATACGCCTGATCTCTTAACAGGCCATTGATTGTAAACACTAAGGATGAATCAACTGTTAGTTCTGCAGCAGGTGGATCATTATCTACAACAATGTCTCTTCTGATTTCTTTAGTAACATAATCATTCTCGCCAATAATTCTAGTTGCAAAACTATATTGCCCATCAGGAGTGATTCTGTTCCCATTCTCCTCTTCTAAGGTATTCCAATACCAAGTCCATTCCTCATCATCTTCTTGCTCACCTATATTCTGAAATTGAAGTGCATTTTTCCACTCCCCTTTCCCAATTCGATATTGTAGAATATGATCACCATAACCCGATCTCTTGCCTGTGACTTCAACGTCTCCACTAACGGATGAAATCCCTGTCGGTGTTTGAAGTTCTAATTCATAATGCCCCAATGATAGTTCAAGAATTACGGGAGCTGAACTAGAATTAGAATCTGAAACTCTTGAGGTGCAAACTACACGAACGGTAATTGGATTGTATTGAGGTTCTTCTTCATGAAGATCTGCTGGAATTCCCACTGTAATGAAAAAATCATCATTTCCATTCAAATCAATAATTCCAGAATGACCTTCTAAGTCATTCCACGTAGTAATTACCTTCCACGACCCATTGATTTGTTTCCTTTCAGATGTAGAATATTGAACTAAATATTCTATCTGATCGGTCCCCTCTGGAGCCAAATCAGTCAAATTCCCATTCACAGCAGTAGTCAAACCGGATGTGAACCAATCAAAAGGAGACGGACTCTGATATTCAATAGTTCCTTCAGAAATTCCTGGTGTAATTTCGATATCCAGCCAAAGAGCAGCATCTACCATGCCAAAACCATATTTTTCATTCCAAAATGAATGTATAGAAGGGTCAAAAGAAGTCCCTGTTACTTCTGAATTCGAACGAAGAAATTCCTTCACTTCATCCGGATCTAAAGTAGGAGATTTTTGTAATAATATAGCAATTAAACCTGAAACATGAGGAGTAGCCATACTGGTGCCACTCATTTCAGTATAATCATTGTCGGCATTTGAATCAATAAATGGGTTTGAACCTGCAGCATGTTCTGGAGCAATTATGTTTGAACCGGGGGCAGAAACATCGGGCTTCAGTTCATCCATCTCATCATCATCATTATCATCATCACGAGGACCCCAATTGGAATAATCTGCAATAGAATCATCCGTTCGATCTATAGTATTCTTATCATTTACTGCGGCAACAGAAATACAGGAGTCGGCACTTGCTGGGGAAGGAACTCTTTGGCGGCCATCATTCCCCATTGCACAAACCATTACTATTCCAGATTCACTGGCATTATTGACCAAGCGTGCTTCCGCAGATGAACCATTGTCTCCAGTATCATCGCTATTAGGGGATGAAACAGAACCCAATGACATCGAGGCAATATCTATTCCAGATTGATTTCCCTCCCAATCTGTATCACGATTATTGATGGTCCATTGAAGACCGTTTATGGAAGTCTGGCTATTTGTACCACCTACATCAGTTAGGACCTTGACGTCAACCAAATAAGCACCTGGAGCAACACCTACGTGTACCCTATTGGAACTCCCTGTCCCCAATGCTGTACCTGCTACATGAGTTCCATGACCTGCACCATCATCTGGATCATCACATTCATTCGGGTTGCTTCCTGCTATTGCAGTAGCATCAAAGCCACAAACGAATTTATGATCACCATAAATGAATGGATCACTATCTGGTTCGTCATCAACATCATCGAAATCATTCAATGAACGATGCTCATTATCAACACCTGTGTCTAAAATAGCTATTACAATATCATCTCCCCTCAATGAAGGAGTCATCTGGTGAGCCCCTCCAGTACCGCTAACTGAATCTGAACTAGCATGTATTGAGGGCACAGAGACATCCAAGAATGGAACCATGACATTCTGTTGCTCAAGAACCACTACTCCAGGTAATTTCCAGAGGTCAAGTAATGCAGATACGGGTACCTTATCGACAGTAATCGAATCTATCGATTCCAATATCTGAAACCATGCTCCCCCTTCAGTTCCAATCCAATTATGATTGCTTAAGACTTCATTCAATTGGGAAATCTCACTAGATGAAGGATGCCAAGCATAATCGATAACTACGGCTATGGTTAAACGGCCATCTGAGCCAACTATCGATGAAGGAGATTGTGATTCATATTCTGAGGAAATGATTCTCTGTAAACGATCATCCATACCATTAGAATCTCTATCTGGGCCATAAGAAAACCACCAACCATTCTCCTCAACTGGAGGGATTACATCCTCAGGAATTTCAGAATGAATACGGTCCTTGAGGGGGCAAATCTCCTCTCCACACATTAACGAGGGGAGTCCTTCGATAATTGGAGGATACTGGTCTTCTAGAGTCTCCGTCTGTAGAGCGTCAGTGGCTTGAGCAAAACCAGAAAAAATGAGTAACGCGAACATGATAATGTTCGATGCACGTATCTTGCTCACACCGTCACCGTTCCTTGGAAAACCATTCGCGCTATAAGGCACATCCGTCTTGGTATCAAAAAAACGGCTATGGCCAATGAATATGGTCTTTACGAGTCGAACACTGAAGTGTATGGCCTCCCTTATCCATTTGAATAAATGAATCACAAATCGGACAAGATGCGACTTCAATCAATTCTTCCAACCAAGCTACTCGAGTTTCGAATTCATCTCCCTCTTCCATGAGCCTCTCCATCACTCTATTCGCTTTATCGTCCAAAGGATATTCGGAACTAATCCAAGGATGTGAGGAATCCAAAGTGGAAATCTTTGGCGTGGATGCGCCACCCATTGAGTATGGGCTAGTGCTGGAATCATCAAGTTCGGTAGGGGCGCCTTTGGCAATTACTCGCCCAAGTGCGAAACAAAGGAAGAAACCACCAATGTGTGCTAAATGTGCAACATTAGTAGAACCCATGGAACCAGATTGAGTTCCGTATACATAGTAGACTTCAAAACCTAATCTAACCACTGCAACAAGGCCTACTGGCCACTCTCGAATCAAGAAAATTAAAGGGAAAGCGATTCGATCATTTG
>DASCRU010000073.1:0-1650 GCA_034400015.1 Candidatus Thalassarchaeaceae archaeon
CCAATGTATGCCCTTGTAACAGCAATATTACCATTTCCAGCACCGGCTAGAAAACGAACCAAAACCGCCATCCAGAGTGCCGAAGCAAGACCAAAGGAAATTAGGAAAATAGTGTTTGAAATAAGTCCAAACATTAGTATTGGACGTCGGCCAAATCTATCAGAAAGTGAACCAAGAATTGGAGTGAATAGGAATTGACCAAGGGTGTAGCAAGCAAGTACAATCCCTACCCATCGATCCCTTGAACCAATATCTAGGAATCCATCTGATTCGGCCAGATCTTGAATAAAATAGGTCAAAAATGGTATTACTAGAGTAAACCCAATCATATCGATTAGTACGACCATGAAGAGAATTAGCAGCGGAGATCGCTCATTCTTCCCATCCGACATGAATCCTCTTGTCGATGTTTCTCCTTTCAATTCATCTAGTCCATCGATGCGCGAACTTCATGTTCTATTTCTTCAAGCGGAACCCATGGGGCCGCATCTCTCACTCGCTCATATGACCTCAGATGGTTCTAAGTCCTACGAATCTGAAATACCTCAATTCGGCCTTGGCGTATTTCTGGCGAATGGACCTGATTGTAAGCAAGCAGTTCGTTGGGCGTTGGATGCAGGATATCGCCACATCGATACTGCAAGAGCATATGATAATGAGAAACAGGTGGGTGAAGCGATTCTTGAATCAGAAATAGAACGCTCAGAAATATTTGTGACTTCAAAGTTGAGAAGATTCCATGCAGTTGGCTATGATGAGACAATTCATCGTTGCAAGGAGAGCCTCGAAAATCTTGGGTTAGAATATTTGGATCTCTTCCTTGTTCATGCACCACCCAAGGATCCGTATCACCGGAAACCGACATGGCAAGGGATGGAGAAATGTCTTGAAACTGGTTTGGTTAGAGCTATCGGAGTGAGTAATTATGGGGCACACCATCTTGATCATATGAGGTCATATGCTCGATATTTACCTTCAGTGAATCAATTTGAAGTTCATCCATGGTTACAGAGGCCTGGTCTTAGAGCAGCCACAGAAGCAATAGGCGCAATTCCAGAGGCATATTCTCCCCTAGCACGTGGAAAAAAGTTGGATGACCCGATGTTGGCTTCAATAGCAAAGAAAATTGGCGCAAGTCCCGCTCAAGTAGCAATAAAGTGGTGTCTCGATCAAGGATGTATTACAATTCCTAAATCTACAAATAAGAATAGAATTGAAGAGAATTTAGCAGCTTTAAATCTAGATATTTCCCCAGTGATGGCTGAAATTTCTTCTTTGGAAGAGAATTTCGTGAGTGGTTGGGATCCAACAGCTGAACCTTGAGTGATTACATGAAATTCGATGAGCCAAAAACCATTGAAGAAGACCTTGAACTAATGTCCATGGCAATGGAGATGGGGATCGACCCCTTTCCCCCAAAACGCGAGAAAAAAAAATGGGGGAGAATGGCTCTTGCATCATTCATGATTGTGCTTGTAATATCTTGGACATCTGAGTTTTTGATGCGTTTTCTTGAGTAGCCCCTCCCGGATTCGAACCAGGGTCATGGCATCCAGAGTGCCATATGATGGACCACTACACTAAGGGGCTCTATGTTTGGCGAGCGAAGTCCTGTATATCAGAGCAGCGGCAAGTTCACATTCTGAATTT
>DASCRU010000074.1:0-10424 GCA_034400015.1 Candidatus Thalassarchaeaceae archaeon
GGCGCCATTCACGCCTATGTTTTATCGGAAGGAGAACAAACGAATTATTTGGAAGAATTACGTTCTGGGATGCCGGTTTCAGTAATTTCTGCAAATGGAAGTCGCCGTACATCTACGGTTGGAAGGGTAAAAATTGAACATCGGCCATTTCTCTTAATTCGCTTTGAATCAAATGATGGAGTAGAAGGCCAAATTCTTCTTCAACAGGCCGAAACGGTTCGTTTGCTCACTTTAGGGGGAGAATCAATAGCCGTAACCTCTCTCCAAGAAGGTGAAAAGGTGTTGGCAATGACCTTTGAGAGCGCTATGCATATTGGTAAGAGCGTTCCTTCGCTGGTTAAGGAGGTCTGAGTATGGCGGTTCTAGGACGAGGAACAGCATATGGTTCATGTTCTCTTTTGCATGCTGTTGGAGCAGGCTATGGTGCTTCATTATCACTCGATCTTCCTGTGAAGGTAATGTTGAGAGATAATCCAGATAAACAGGAGATTGTAGATCCTCATGGTCTTCTTGTTGCAGTTGAGTCTACATGGACTGAGGCAGGTCTTTCGATGCCAGAATCAGAGATTCATTGGATGGTCCGTTCAGAAATTCCTGCCGGAGTTGGTTTAAAATCGAGTTCAGCAGTTGCCGCAGCAGCAATTTTGGCATTGTGTGATGCAACAGAAACAACTCTAGAAACTCCACAGGTTGTTGAATTGGCTGTTAGGGCCCAAATAGCAGCTGGATGTACAATCACTGGTTCTGTGGACGATACGTGGGCCGCAGTAACTACTGGTTGGAAAGTGGTCAATCCCCAGGTGCCAATTCACGAAGGTATCGCATTGGAAGGAGAATGGCCTAGTTCAGAGGAATGGGCGGTTTTTGTTGTTGAGAGGGGTGAGAGAACTGCTCAAATCGACCCCCAATCCTTCGCTAGATCCCAAATGAACTTTCAGAAGGCATTGGGTGCAATTCAACAAGGTGCTCTAGACAATGCCATGACTGAGAATGGCAGAGGTGTCGCTCTTGCAACAGCCGATCAGGCTGGTAGAAAAATATGCAACGATTTACTAGTTTGGGGGGCTAGATGTGCTGGAATATCTGGTTCTGGTCCAGCCATTGTTTTCATGATTCCTTCAGTCAATGAATCAGCAATCGACCGAATTTTGGATACATTGAGTAGTAGAGGTCTGTCTGTTTTTGAGACAGCAATTCGAACAGAGTGAGGCGATTTAGATGGGCATGCGCCTCGGCGAAACTCTCTCCCTCGTAATTTTTGGAGAAAGTCATGCTACTGGAGTTGGCGTATTGATTGAAGGGATTCCTCCAGGAATTCCAATCCGAATAAAATCTATAGAAGAGGACCTTGAACGCCGAAAACCCGGGAGAAAAGGCCTTTCACAACGTAGTGAATCCGATACTCCCTCAATTCTCAGTGGCATCCATGAAGAACATTCTACGGGATGGCCTCTTGTTTTGTTCGCACAGAATTCAGATGTTCGTAGTTCAGATTATGATTTCCTCCCTGATCATCCTCGACCAGGTCATGCAGATTTAGTCGAAGCAATCCGAAGTGGCGGAAATGCAGACCCTCGAGGAGGTGGCAGTCATTCTGGACGACTTACTTGGGGTTTGGTTGCTGCAGGTTCTGTAGTTCGCCCGATTCTAGATTCAGAGGGCTGTTCAGTTGTGGCTCATATGGCAGCTATGGGGGGCGATCAAACCGATGACTTGTCTAACCTTCTTTCTTCTGAAGTAACTGAAAATATGACTCGTTTGAATTGCATGGATCCAGTTGCTTCTGAACGTTTCATCAATCAGATTGAAATTTTACGTCAGGAAAAAGACAGTATTGGAAGTAGAGTTGATGTTTTGGTTCAAGGTCTCCCCATAGGAGTGGGTAATCCTTGGTTCGAGGGAATAGAACCTGCTTTGTCGAAGGGATTGTTTGGAATTCCTGCAGTTCGAGCAGTCGAGTTTGGTCATGGAGTAAAGGCCTCATCTATGCGAGGTAGTGAGCATAATTCGGTCTGGATTCCAGGAGAAGATTCAACTCCGATTCAATCTGAAGGGGGCGATGGTTCACTTGGTGGAATTTCTACAGGTTCAGATCTTAGAATTAGTATCCATTTCAAGCCACCAAGTAGCATTCCGTTAGAACAGAATACCTTGCATCTTCCTTCTGGAGAGATGCGAAATCTTTCAGTTGGAGGAAGGCATGACCCGGTTTTAGCTCCTCGAGCAGCTCCTGTTGTGGAAGGAGTGGTACGTTTTCTCCTTGCTGAACAGTTTTTATCTCGTACGCGTCCATTTTAGAGTAGGCCTCCTAGCAGAGGCATGAGTGAGCCCCAAGGGTCTTTCAGAAGTGTTCTGAAGTTTGGTGGTTCGTGTCTAAAGTCCTCTCATGATATCTCAGCAATTGCAGAGAGGATTCTTGAATTAGATTCAAACCCAGTTGTTGTTGTTTCTGCGTTTTTTGGGGTAACTGATCGATTGCTAGATGCAATCCATGATGCGCGGAATGGTAGATTGCATGTCTCAACGTTCGTTCCTTGGATTCGTTCACATCATACAGCGCTCACACCCGAAATATTGACATCTCCATCATTGGGGAAATTTGAACATGCTATTGAGATTCTTGATACTAATCTAAGAAATATTGACGCTAAAGGTGCAGAAGTTGAGGTTTTGGTGACCGGTGAACGTTTGGCCACTACTTGTCTTGAGGCTGCCTTAACTGCTAGGGGGGTGGTTTGCCAATCATTTTGGGCAGAAGACATTCCAGTAATTGTGAAGGGACGTGACCCATTTATTCGAATAGATAGATCTTCTACTTCAGAATCAATTGAACTACCGGATGAGATTATTCCACTGTGCGCAGGATGGTATGGCATAGGTTCAGATGGTAATCTTGCCACACTTTCAAGGAGTGGATCAGATTGTACAGCCGCATATATTGCTTCAGCAATTAGCGCCTCATCTGTAGTAATATGGAGGGACGTTCCAGGAGTACTAAGCATAGATCCTGCATGGGGGATGCCAGGAAGGAGAATTCCTTACCTAAATTATGATGAAGCCGTGGAAATCGCTTCCTTTTCCTCACGTCTTCTTCATCCAGATGCTATTGATCCCTTGGTAGAGGCTGGAATTCCACTAATTATTCGACCACTACATCAGCCAAATGAGCCAGGAACATATGTGGGGCCTTCTATCTCTGTAGGTCACCCTGATGTCCGCGTATTGGTTTGCCATCGTCGTAGATTCGATATTCTATGGAGAGTGCGTTCTGGTTCTCAATTATCTCGAAATCTCATCGGATTAGGCCGTTCTCTTCACCAGAAGAGAATTCGAATTTGGTCAATTCGAGCCGATCAAGCTGGAATTAGGGTGTTGGTGGATGAAAAGGATCTTCCTCGAGTGGAATCCTCAATATTATCTTTTGATTCAGAGGCTAGAATTGAATTAGGGATGCCAATTGCCTTGCTCAGTCTTTTTGGTCAAGGGATTTCATCTGATTCATCAATCAGGTCCAAACTCCTACATTCATTGGAAAACAGTGGGTTCCATCCTGAAGAGATGGATCAAGAAGGCACAGAGCACGGAATACATTTGTTGATTCCAGACAATGAAGCGGTTCAAACAGTAGGATGCCTTACCGACATGTTTGAACTATTAGATGCAGAATAATCATTCATCTGATTGTTCTCTAAATTGTTGGATTCTTAGTGGCAAGTTAATGGCGAACATTCCAGCGACTACAAGGAACACCAACATTGTGCCCAATGCCACTCCATACACGCTGGTTAATTCTACGGATTCAGACATTCTTTGGGCTGCTGTGTCGTCAATTATTCCGATAAACCAGGGAATAATCACATTGACGAACAGAGTGAGGAATGCCACAGTTCCTGCAATTAGAGGAGTAAGAATCAATGAAGCCTGATATCTACTCAATACCTTCTTTTCGTTCATCACATATACTTCTCCAGTTCGAATTGAAGTATCTAACATAGAGAAACGAATCACTCCATTGCTCAGTTCGATATACATCACTAGGAAAACCGCGTAGAGAACCAATAGAGACTTTTGCGCACCTTCACTGTCTGGGAGAAGATCTGCTGAAAATGTGACTGTGCTGGCTGCAAATCTCAGAGAGATGAGGATGAATAGTACATATGATGCTAGAAGGAAGCGTGCATCTCGCTGGAAAACACCCCAGAATCCAGTCATGATGCTGCCCAAGATAATCAAAACATGGAGCGCAGTTCCAATAGCTGGGATACCTAGGAGATTTCCAAAGGCGAACCAAGGAGTCCCGACTTGTGGAGTTACAATGTATGTCAGAACTGCCAGAACGACCATTGCACCAGCACTAGCGAACTGAAGATTCTGTACATTCTTGGCTGCTGGAAGGAATTTCATCTTAGGGACAAGAGGTCCACCGAACAGACTTTCAACGAAAGAAGGAATGTTTACTTCTGGAATTGCATCCTTTGGAATTTCAACTGAGGAGGTCATTTTCCCAGCAGCATGCTTCCTACTTGGAGCCCCCGAACGAACTGTTTTCCCATCGTAAAGGTGCGCTGTATCGCTACTTACTGTCATACAAAATCACCTCAGAATCCCCTTGCTCCTGCTAATGCAGTAGATAGCAACATATCTGGCTCCCAATCCATTACGTTGGCACCAAGGCCACGTAGTTCACTAATCAGGATATCACGTTCAGTTTTGAGAACCTCATAACCAGTTCGATCAAGGCGCCTTGCATCGAATTCAAACTCAAGACTACTGGGTGAAAGAAGAGTTACATCGAACTCCCTAGCACGGAAATCTCGAACTGCATCGACAACTGTAGGGTCATCTTCTAATGGGCTGAGTATAATGATTGGACTTCCTTTGTTAATGTGGGGCATTATTCGATTTGTGACCACTTTGAGGGGTGTATTTCCTCTAGCCATTGCTCCAGCAAGTTTGGTCAGTAGGATGTACAGTTGCTTTTTCCCTGTGTCTCGGTCCACACTTACAATTTCATCTCCATAGATCACCAATCCAACTGAATCTCTTCTTGAAAGGAAGTATTGAGCCAAACTAGCTGCTGCCCGAGTGCTGTAGACAAGGGAGTTTCTGCTAACTGGTCCAGTTTCTGAAACATTACGACTGTCGATAATCAAGATAATATCGCTCACAGCGTCTCTTTCAAAATCATTTACCATCATTTTTCCAGAACGGGCATATGCCTTCCAGTTCACCTTTCTCATTGGATCGCCTGGGACATATTCCCTAAGGTTGTAGAAGTTCGATCCTTCCCCAGGTTGTCTAATATTCACTGCTCCAGTGAAAATCTTTGGTACCCTGCTTTTTACAAATGCATCCTTGACGTCTTCCATTTTAGGGAAAACAAGGAAGTCATCATACAAGTGAATCTCCTTTTCTCTATGGAATAAACCGAATGTATCCTGAACGCGAACTGCAACCGGGCCCACAGTGTAAAATCCTCGAAGAGGACATTCTAGTGTATACTTCAGTTCAGTCTCTCTCCTACCTCCAAGCTCCATCAATGCATAATTCGCACCTTTCTTCACTCTCATCACTTCTGGAACGCTATCTCGAACTTCTAGGATTCGAGATAGGTTGGATAAATTCTGTATTCGAAGAGTGACATCGATATCACTATCTTCAAAGACTCGTGCTTGAGAAAGTTGCCTCATGGCATTTAAATTCCTAAATTCTGCTCCTTCATCGAAATCTTGGTCTTCCATTCGCCTACCAGTTGCAGCTACATCTGCGTGAGAAGTTCTGAATGCTGCATAAGTCAGAAATGAAAGGAAAACCACTGCAACGGTAACCAATTGTTGATTCCTTAGGACTAGTCCTAGCAAATATAGAGCGGCCGCCAACGATGCAAACATCGCTGACTTTCTACTCCATGCCATACGGACCCCTCCCTTGAATTAACCTCGAAGAGAATCAGACCGTTGGGACTGGAACTTGTCGGAGGATATCTGATACAACCTCTTGAGTTTCAAGACCCTTGATCTGGTGTTCAGGCTTCAGAATCAGTCTGTGAGATACTGCAATTGGTGCAACCATCTTCACTTCATCAGGTGTTACGAAGTCTCGACCACGTAGGGCTGCTGCTGCTCTTGATGTCTTGAGGAGCGCTTGAGAACCACGAGGTGATGAACCGACGAGAACTCGGGGGTCCTCTCTGGTTCTAGATACAATCTCAACCATGTACATACGAACTGCAGGGTCGACATAGACATCTTCGCAAGCCTGTTGCATAGCGACAACTCTTGCTGGGTCAGTGATTACATCAACATCTACAGCATCCTTCTTTCGAGCGATACGTCTTGCTAGAATCTCGTCTTCGTCTGCTCGGTCTGGGTAACCCACACTCATCTTGAACATGAAACGATCAAGTTGCGCTTCAGGTAGAGGGTAGGTTCCTTCCTGCTCTACAGGGTTCTGGGTTGCCATAGTTAGGAAAGGTGCAGGGAGCTTGTGAGTCACTGTTCCGATGGTAACTTGCTTCTCCTGCATTGCCTCTAACAGAGCGGCTTGTGTCTTTGGAGGAGCACGGTTAATCTCGTCAGAAAGAAGAAGATTGCAGAAAATAGGTCCTGGCTTGAATGTAAATTCACCTTTCTTAGCATCATAGATGTTGGTTCCAGTGATATCTGCTGGCAGAAGGTCAGGAGTAAACTGAACACGCTTGAAATCACAACCTAGTGCATCTGCGAACGTATTCGTCATCAGAGTCTTTGCTAATCCTGGATAATCTTCGAAGAGAAGGTTACCGTTCGAAAGAATGTTAATCATCACGTTATCAATAACGTGTGCCTTACCAATAATCACCTTCTGTACTTCTGAAGAGATTGCAGAAGAAATCTGTCCTACAGCTGCAAGACGCTCTCGAACTTCTGGACTGCTTTGGTGCCGAGGAGCGGCTGGAGCAGGAGCAGCAGGTGCTGCAGGCGCTGCTGGAGCAGGCGCAGGTGCAGGTGCAGGTGCAGGCGCAGGTGCCATTGGCACAGGTGCTGCAGGGGCTGCTGGGGCGGCTGGGGGCGCTGGTGCGCCAGGTGCATTCGGGGGGGGAGGTGGGGCTGCCATGTTCTGTTCACTATCCTTTGGGGTTTTCACTTCTTCCCCCACCTGCGGATGCTCGTGAGTAGCTCACGAAGCTCCTTGGGGGAATATGTACGTGTGGTACTGTAAGCCAGTTCCACGAGTCGAGGGTCACCAATCATTTGTTGAACCTCTGCTGGGGTCTTGAGTGCCATTTGATCACGAGTAAGGTCATAGAAAACTCTCACTTTTGCAAACAGAGCTTTCTGAACTCTCTGCCTATATTCATTAGAATCTAATTTTGTTGGTCTTTCTCTAAATCTAGTGAGATCAAACACATGCCTCCAATTTGCCTTTTCTGGAACTACCATAATTGATACTAGCAAAAGAAGGCCTAGATTTAGAATGATTAACCACTTTAGGAAATCATCTGATGTAAGAAGTACAATTGTGCTAATTGTTTCGATAAATGGCTGGGAAGCGACTCCAGTAACGTGCCGACTTTCGTCAAAGACGATGTTGAAGTTGTCCCTTTGAGTCGTAACGGAGTTAGCAAGTTCGTTGTTGTCCAGCTCCATCATGTCCCAAATGAGGGCATGGAAGTATGCATGATTTCCTTGCCAGAAATCTCCACCAGTCAATTCATTCTGCCAACATGATTGTCCCGTACATTCATCGGACAATCCTGCTTCCTTGGCTCTTGCTAATGTCCAATATTGGTTCGCAAATACCTCATCATCAGCAACGAATACTATGCTTCCAGTAACGCTCAATTCTCCAATTCCAGATTCAACATCTCCTGCTGCCCCTCGAAGAAGATCTGAGGTGACTATTCCAGGATAGTCTATTCGAACAGTCAATGCAATATCGCCCGGCGCGTCATTTTGAAGAGTTCCTTCTGTTCCATCACCCGCAATGTCGATGAATGCTGCTTTGGATGCATACGATAGAACATTTACATCCCGTTCAACATAATCCGCTGATGCTGGATCATCGGTTTCAAGCGCACCTACCTTGATTCCAGTAGGTTGCCGAAACATCATTGGGACCCTGCAGGAATCCAGAATGCGATTATCAATCATTTGATTCGTGCAACCAGTGCTTTTCTCACTATCTTGCATTTCTGATTCATCCTTATTGATGCTATGAAGTCCCCAAACATTGGTTGGATGCATGAATTCATCTCCGTCCTCGTTAATGACTCCATACATGTGCTGGCTATCATACAGGGGCGCATCGTAGTAAGTCAGTCCAAACATTCCTGCAAGAGTATTGGCGTTGGAATTATCGGCTGCAACTACAACCTTTCCACCTTCCTCTGTGACGAAATCAAAAATCGCTTGGGCTTCTGTTTCATCGATTGGCTTCTCAGGTCCAACCACTAGGAGCATAGTTAGGTGCGGCTTTTTCCAATCGTTAACTAACATTGGAGTAGAGATTGTATTGGCGATATGGTAACCTTGTCCTTGCACATCATCGATCCCGCCTCCAATTGGGCCAAGTGTGGTACGTGCATCGGAAAGTTGTGAAGCATCGGATGAATCTTCATATGCGCTATAGGACGTTTCTTTTCCTGCGGCAAATGCCATTGGAAGTAATAACACCATCAGCAATGTGGAAATTAGTGCAATAGCAATGATTGTGTTGAAGCGACTATCCTCTTCTCCAACAGCCATTTCAATTCCTCAATCTTGGCGACCTTCTCGGTACGCCTGTTTCTTCCAACCCTGTGCCACGCATATATGTTGTCCAATACCGAGTGGGTTAAAATCAGCAGACAGGTCCCTAAAAAAGGGGTTTTCGATTATTCTTTAGAAGTAACGAAAAATGCTAGAAATAGCACTGCCATAATTGCAGGGATTCCAACTGTAGGAAGGTTCTGTTCAGTAACAATTGGTTCGTTAATTGGGCCACCATTATCTGATTCATCAGGGGGGGGCGAATCATTTTCTAGGACACTAATTCGAAATGATTCTTCTGCCCAAACGATATCATTTCCATCACCTGAACCTCCAGAAGAAATACGGAGTTCTACATCACAATTCCGAGAAGGATGAGTGGGTGATATTTGGACAATGACATGTACTGTGGCCGAGTCTGTAGGTGATTTGATTTGAGGCTTCATGATTTTTGATAATTCAGAATCTTCTGCAATACTCACCGTCATCAATGGGCAATCATCTGAAACTTCTGCATGGCCAATCTGATCATCTAGGTTTCCATGATTGGTTATGTCTACTGAGAATTGTGTTTCTATGTTGGAATTAAATTCGAGAGTCTGAGCGCTTTCACCGATTTTCAGATCATGAATCCTCGGCATTCTAGCTTTGCCTGTATCATCCTTCCAATCATTTGTGGCCGAAACATCGATACCTCCGATTTTCACTAAGGTAGCAAGAGCTCGAAAATCCTCCTGACTTCCCCCCGGTGAATTTGGTTGGAAGAGGTTTATTTTCCCAATTTTGAAACTGTCACTTTTGTTTGAACCGCTTGCAACATTTACGATAAAAGGGTCTTCTCCCAGTAACTCTGCTCCAAATGGTGTATCAACTGTGATTTCTACTTCGATTTCAACAAGATACGAGTTGGAGAGATAGAATTCAACTTCGAACTCGCCTTCGTTGGATGTTGGTATCAAGTAAATATAATCGTCATCTTCATCGAAATCGAATGACCAACCTCCAATTCCAGGTATTTGTGCAGAAACTGAAACGAGTGATAAGCACAGAGTAAGGAGAACAAAAAATGAAAGTATTTTCCTCATTAAATCACACTCCATAACCCATTCAATGCCCGCTTGGTCAATACTCTAAGCATTTTACGCCTATATGCTGGGGGGAAGTATGTATTGTTAACTGGTTTGACTGCCTTTCTAATCTGTTCAGCTAGTTTCTTTGCGCTTTCTTTTCCATTCCATTCATTCAATGCTTCTGCAACTTCTTCCGAATGAAGTCTAGGGATTGATTCACATGCAGTAGTGGCGACATTGAGTTTCTCTAACCGTCCTCCATTACGCTTCCAAGATGCAGCGACACCTGCTTCTGGGAAGTCCCAGGATTCTCGTAGTCTAAGCTTCTGATAATCTCCCTCGAGTTCATCAGATTCAATTGGAAGGGTAATGTGTGTGACGAATTCTCCGTTTTCAAGAACATTTCTTTTCATGCCATCAAGCGCAAAGAATTCATCGATATTCATGGATCTCTGACCCTCAGGCCCTGCAAGATGAATCATTGCTCCCAATACCATGAAACAGGGAGCAAGATCTCCTTGATATGTTGCAACGCAAAGTGTATTCTGATTTGGGATCACTCTACAGTCTGCATTTGTATCACAGTCACATTTGTGGCACCAATCGATTGAACGCCTCCAATCTT
>DASCRU010000075.1:0-7243 GCA_034400015.1 Candidatus Thalassarchaeaceae archaeon
TTCTTTTCTTGGTTGACCACACCAACCGATGTTCAGTTCAATAGTCCATAGGTGAATCAATATGTCAAATGCATTCGTAATCTATCTGCGCAATGAAGAGAAGGTACTTCTATTGAAGCGTGATGAAAGTGTCAGTGAATTTCCGTTAGCCTGGGATGGCATCTTTGGTGTTGGAGATGCGCTCGATCTAGATGTTGTTTTTCAGAGAATAACAGAAGCAACAGGCATTGAAGCCGACAAACTCACTCATGTGCGAACAGGACAACCGAGAGGTCTCGCTTTCGGAAATCGATTGAATGAAGTCACCCCAGTCTTGGTTGCTACAGGTGAAACCCACGTTGTTCCGGCAGCACTCTATTCTGAGTGTGAATGGATAGATGCGGGAGATATGAGAAGCAAGGATCACTCAATTCCTTCTCTTGTCGAGATGTATGGAGATGTAGGGAGTTATCTCTACATTTTGAAGACATCAATTGGTCAAGAAGCCAATGTAGCCAATGAGATTCGTGCCCGCCTTTCAGGTTCAGGTTCACTTGCTGACGTAGTGGATGAGATTTATGCTGTGCTCCAATCGGATCACATGAGAGGCTATATTTTCGTTGAAGCATCGGCCCAACATCATGTTGAGAAGCTCATTGGACGAGCAGGTAATCGAACCACTCCTCTGAAGAATTGTCGTAAGTGTCTGGATGGGGAGGCACCTTTCCGTGATATATTCCCTCATCTTGAACCGAAGGCAGCAACAGCCGGTATTTCCGAAGGAGATATTGTTGAAGTTCGTCTTGGTGCGTTCAAAGGTCAACGTGCCCGTGTAACCAACATTGCAGATAGCAAAGAAGAGATTACAGTTGAATTATTTGATGCCCCTGTTCCAATCCCACTAACTGTCCGAGCGGACCAGATTAGGGTAACTCAGAGAGTAGAGTAGTGTTAGGACCGATTAAATAGAGGAAGCAAGTCGCCGCGATGCTAGAGGAGTGGAATCAGATGTCAGCACGCAACGAAACCCCCCATGTCGTCAATCAGACATTGGGTGTTCCAAAGTGCAATGGTGACTGGGATTCTGCTACGGAGAACCTGACGATGGATCAGATTAAGCAAATTGCTCAGAAACAAGAGGATCGTCTAACTGGCGCTACTCTTTTTGCGCGTTGCCGAGAGGTGATGGGTACATGCGTAGCTATGCGCGTTAGAGTAGAAGGACTTGAGCCTAAAGAGGCATTAAAACAAATGAAGGAGGGGGCGTTCGAAGCGCACTTTGCCTGAATTTGTCACGCAGCGCGGGAGAGGGAAACCTCGTCGACCGCGGAGGTGATGGAAAATGAGAGAAAAAATCCAAGAAGCGATTCAACAGGCTCTTGACGGGGCACCTGAACGTAAATTCGTCGAATCAGTTGAGTTTTCTTTTACCATCAAAGATGTAGATTTGAAGAACCCATCCAACAGAATCCAGGAAGAGATTAGGTTGCCGAATGGTCGCGGAAAGGATATTTCGATTGCAATGTTCGCATCTGGAGAAATGGCCACTAAGGCAAAGAATGCTGGTGTAGATATATTGGATCCTGCTACAATCGAGGATTTGGGCGGAAATCGTCAAAGAGCTCGCAAGATCGCCAAGAAGTACGACTTCTTCCTTTCTGAAGTTCCACACATGGGAAGTATCGGTAGATTCCTCGGTCAGGTATTGGGTCCACGAGGAAAGATGCCTCGCCCAGTCCCTCCAGTTATGGATGTCGCTGCTCTAAGTAATGGGCTACGAAGTACATCTCTTATCCGTTCTCGTGATAAAATCACATTCCATGGTCCAGTCGGGTCTCGTTCTCAGACTATCGATGAATTAACCGAAAACGCAATGGCAGTATGGACTCGAGTCATGAGCAGACTCGAACGAGGTCACAATAACATCCGCTCGTGTTATGTTAAGACATCAATGGGCCCTTCAATCAAGATTGAGGTGATCAATTGATTCCTAAGGCAGCTCAGTGGAAAAAGGACCGAGTCGGTCAACTTGAGGAGATTATCAAGTCAGAGGGCATTATCGGTATCGTGGATATTTCTGGCGTTCCTGCTACTAACATGTTGGACATGCGTGCCAATCTACGTGAAGGAATGACAGCAACGATGGCCAAGAAGACACTTATTCGTCGTGCATGGGAGAATGCGGGCTTGGATTCAAACCATTTGGATACTCTACTTGATGGCGTAGTACAGCCTATGTTGGTTCATTCCGACAAGTACAATGCATTCCAATTGTATGCTGAATTAGACAAGACTCGTCAAGGCCGTGCTGCTAAAGATGGAGAGATTGCTCCAGCAGATATTGTTGTAGAAGAAGGAGAGACTGAATTCGCACCTGGACCTATTGTTGGTGAATTAGGTGCAGTAGGAATTCCTGCTAAGATCGACAAAGGAAAGGTCGTTATTCAGAAGTCTGTAACCATTGTTGAAGCAGGTAATCCAATTGAAGGAGAACTTGGTATGATGCTTTCCAAATTGGGAATCAATCCAATTGAGATTGGGCTAATTCTTTCTGGAGTAATTGAAGAAGGAACCGTACTTCCTGCAGATTCCCTAAATCTCGATTTAGACGGATTAAGAAACAACATAATCACAGCAATGTCTGGAGCATTCAATCTTGCTTGCAATGTTTCTTGGTTTGCATCCGAGACAATGCCTACATTACTTTCCAAGGCCAGTTCCGAGGCGTTCAATGTCGCTATTGAAGCTGGTATTTCCAATGAGAAGACGATCCCTGTCTTCATCTCGCGCGCCCAAGGGCGTGCTCTGGCCCTTGCAGGCCATCTCGATTCCTCTGCCCTGGACGACGAACTCGCAGGAATGCTCGGTGCAGCAGCCTCGGCTGTTGTGGTTGCCGAAACTCCAAGCGAGGAAGCTGCAGAAGCAGCTGAGGAGACCACGGAAGAGGTAGAAGAGGAGGAAGAAGGCGGCTTCGGCGGTCTCGGAGATCTCTTTGGTTAAACAAAAAAAAGAAGGTGAAAAAAAATGGAATACGTATACGCTGCTATGTTACTGCATTCGGCTGAGAACAAGATTGATGATAAGACCGTCACAGCAGTTCTAACTGCTGCTGGCGTAGACGCAGATAAAGCGAGAGTAAAGGCTCTCGTGGCATCTTTGTCTGATGTCGACATTGGTGAGGCAATGGCAACTGCTGCTGCTGCACCAGTTGCGGCGGCTGCACCTGCAGCTGCTTCTGGTGGCGGAGATGCCTCAGCAGCAGTTGAAGAAGCACCTGCTGCAGAAGAAGAGGAAGAAGAGGGCGGCGGATTCGGCGGCCTCGGCGACCTTTTCGGCTGATCTCAGAAGTTGTAATTACAGATTGGAACCCCGTACTTGTACGGGATTAATGTGGATTACTGGCCGTGCGGCAAGACGGACGGACGCCACTGGGCGGTTCACCCCCTCAGTGTTCAGAACCATAACAATCCGAAGCGATGATGATGGATGACCAACTCCCCCCTCTTGTGGACTACGCTACAGTGTATGAGATTCCGGTTAGTGTTGGTTCAGTGGATGCTGTACGCTCATTTCGAATAATTGCTGAAAGTGCTGGCTGGAAAGTTACTCGTCATGAGGGGAAAAGACCAGTTCATCGTATGGCGATAATTATGCCTCTTCAACAGTCGGTTCGAACATTTGGAATCGTTATCGACAATGGACCACTTGAGGGAGCAGCAATGCAAGCATGGTCTCATACGCCAGGTTCTGCAGGAGAGATAACCACAACTGAATGGGTTATTCCTGAGACAATTGAACAGGAAATTTGGCAACATTTCATTTGTGCATGGTCAGCTGATTTACCAAGACTCCCCAACCGTTGGACATTTTGGGAACGTAGCAGAATTGGATATTTATTGCCAGAATATGGTAGATCAAAACGTAGATTGGCAAAATGGGGATTGAATCCTAAATGGAAGAATATGGAGCAGATTCAGTTTAATTGGCCCCCAAATAATGCCAATGAGTCCGAATGAAGATAACGGGACATTGAAAAACATGGGCCGTCCATAACTCCCCATGGACCTAGCTGAGATGTTCCAGGATCGCCGCAGTCAGGTGATGTTGGGGATATCTATTCTGTTCATGCTAATTTTCCCAATTTACTTCGCTATGGTGCCAGGATTAGTTGGTCTAGATGACGCATCATCATCATCAGGGCCATCCGGAAAGTGGACAGTTTCGTTCACTGAAGAAATGCTGACTCAGTCTGAAACCACAGATGCCTTATCTGATGGTGATACTGATGAATCAATGTTTTTGATAACTGAAGAAATGATTGGAGATGGCAAAAATTTGGCATCTGTTATGATTACAATTGAATGTCAAGATCAAGGTGGAGCTGCACCAGGTACGAATAATGGTGTAGATGCAGCATCTGATTTAGCTGGTGTGAGTGGAGAACTTACCGATCAGAATGATGGCGGAAATTGTGGAAATGGTATTGCAGCTTCAATGAGTTGGACCTTAATCGATGGTTATGATGGAGCGGATTACGAAGCCACTGGAACTGAATCTGAAATTCGAGCATCGTGGATGGAATCAGATAGTGGCCGTGGAGAATGGCTTGTTGATTTGACTGCAGATGTTCAGGATGATGTTGGAGGATTGCTTGGTATTGTACAATCGGATGATCAAACATATGACATCACTTGGACAGCAGTTCTATTTTCCATCTCAATGGAACCAGTTGTAGATATTGAAGATCCAACAACTGCTTGATTCATGTTTTTGCGTGAATCTTCACAACATCATTGTTCGCTAATTCATAATCTGCTCCAATCACTCTCCCACTTCGTCCATCAGTCGCTCGAATGAATCCATCTCCTAGGTCAGTATGTACTGCATAAGCAAGGTCCTTTGCGGTTGATCCTTGAGGAATAAGCAAAGCATCAGGTAGAACTCTTCCATCCCCATCCACCCATTTTGATTCATCTTGAACAGGATATGCAACAATTCGATCTAGACGATCGAAAAGGACTGATGAAAGTAGAGAAATCAAACCGGTTCCACCCATTTCTTCGATTCGATTTGATAGTGCAGCAAGTCCTTTTTTTTGTGCTTCAGTTAACTCAGCGTCTTCAGATATTGTAAAATCCAAATCCCCTGGCCTGTAATTGATTGCACCTGCTTTAGCAGCTCTTCTAAGTCCCAACTCAGTTTCAGCAGAAGTTGCTTCGATCAGTCCACCGTTTTCTTCGATACGTTTCTTCAGATTAATCCATTTTGATACGTCAGCCTGATCTGCTTTGTTAGCGGCGACATAAACTGGAAACAATCTTTCACGTAAATCACAAGCAAGTTCTTTCACAGTTTCTTCTTTCCAAGACCATGGAACATCTAGGTCAGGATTGGCCGTAATGAATGAAGATAATTTAGTGGAAATCATGGCTTCGGTTGCCCCTAGTCCACTGAGTTGTGAATGAATAAAACGAACAAGTGCAGCCTGTCCTTCTGCTTGAGCCCTTCTCGCTCCTCTTGACCATGAGTCGTTTAGAATACCAGAAATCCAAGCATTGAGTTCATTGATCAAGAAGTCGTATTCATCTTCAGGATTACATGCATTTTCTCCAATTGGATTTCCTTCTATATCGGTAGTACCTGACGCGTCAACGACTTGAATCAGAGCATCGCAATTGGCTAAATCAGAGAGGAATTGGTTTCCACGACCACGTCCTTGATGGGCATCAGGAACAAGGCCGGCGACATCAACCAATGTGACTGGGACAATCCTTCGATGTCCGATACATGACCCTGAACGAGGGGTGCAAATACTGCCACTTCTTTCTGAATCGGATTCGATATCGCGCCCATTTTCTTGCATTTTTTTGACGAGATCTGCACAGGCACAAGTGGATCTTAGGGGCAACCATGCGATTCCGATATTCGCATCGATTGTGGTAAATGGATAATTGGCTATCTCCACTACGGTTTCGGTTAAGGCAGCAAATGTGGTTGACTTTCCGACATTCGGTTTGCCTACAAGCCCGATTCGCATGGGTGACCTTACTCCTCTTCAGAGAGTACGGTTGGTCCAACCATGTCGTCATCACCATCTTCAGTAGTTAGAACAGTGTCTAATGTTACTCCAGCAGTCAGAAGGTCTCGGACAGTAGTAGTTCTAGAGATAACATACCTCGAGGGTCCAAGAATGCTGAATTCTGGATCTGAATCATGAGTACGAGTTCCCCTTACAACATTCTGTGCTAGGAAAAGAACTCCAAGTACAACCCCATAGAATAGAATTGAAGCGATTGGCTCCAATTCCGCTGCAGTTGAACTAAATCCTTCTTCTAGCCCAGCCTCTGCAAAGGAAATCTCTGCGAAATCAGACATCATATTGACTATGAAAGCCCCAACAGCGCCCAAACCAAGGAACCACACAGCCTTTACTCCAGACGATTGACTCTCCAATTCTTTCCCAGTGACATCGGGAATGATTGCTAATGTTCCACCCAAAGCTAGAGGGATGATTGCAGTCCATACTGCACCTAGTCTGATTGAACTGATGGCTGCTGCCAATTCGTTGCTACCACTCATTGCATCAAGAGTAGTGAAAAGTGACGCAATAGCCATGATTGGAAGCATGAATGCACCGAAGGCAATCAATGTAAGAGCCGTATCTTCAAAGATAGCTCCTGAGCGTCTAATCGCAGTAAGTACATTTGTAGAGAACATGAACGTTACCGGGATAGATAGTGCCATCAGGGTAGTGATAATCAATGATGAGGTACAATTTGTTTCACCCCCGCATGGAGGGAAAGAAGCTCCAGTTGTAACTCCATGATTTAGTGGTAACATAGTCAAATCCATGAAATGTAGAGTTGCAGGATCGTATACCATTGGTGAAACTGTGAAAACACATCCAACCAAAGTAAGTGCAACAAGAGAACGACTAGGTATGGGGATTCCAGTTGTTGATGGGATTGCATAGTATACTACTCCAAATATAATGCAAAGGAACATTCCAATATGCAATTGTCCAGTAATCCAAAGTGTATGTGGTGCTGCATCTTTACCTGAAAGTACGAATGTTATATTGCTCACATAGTATCCAACTAATCCGATAATGATGAACCATTGAGGTGCTGCTAATCCAGTAATCTGTTCTCTTATCGTGAGTAGAAGGTTAGCGATGATTGCTATTGAGGCCAATACACATAGAATATAGCCAGCAAACGCAATAATATTGCCAATATTGTGAGTGACTTGACTTCCGATGATG
>DASCRU010000076.1:0-4004 GCA_034400015.1 Candidatus Thalassarchaeaceae archaeon
TCATTCTGCCCGAAACAACCCGACATCGGCCCACATAGTAACAAGAAAACCAGCAAAAAAACCGTAGTACACCTTGTCGACAAAATCTCACCTCACAACTTGCGAGTAAAGGATTGGATTCCTGTTATATGACGCGCTAGAATCAAATTATGAATATCATGGGTTCCCTCATAGGTTTTCACTGATTCAAGATTGTTCATATGGCGCATTATAGGGTATTCATCAGTAACACCATTTGCACCATGAATATCTCTAGCAACCCTAGCAATTTCAAGAGCTATGTCTACATTGTTCATTTTGGCTAGACTAACCATCTCAGGGAACCAATCGTCCGCATCTACTCGACGTCCGAGATGATAGGCAAGGAGTTGACCCTTTGTGATTTCCCTTAACATCGTAGCGAGTTTCATTTGAATAAGTTGGTAAGCAGCAATAGGATGATCGAACTGAATTCGCTCTAAAGAGTAATTCTTTGCGGCATCAAAGCAAGCCTGAGCCGCACCAAGTGAACCCCATGCGATTCCATAACGAGCGCGATTCAAGCAAGAGAATGGGCCACCCAATCCCTTCGCACCAGGCAAATATCTATCCTCTGGAACGAAAACATCCTGCAGAACTAATTCAGAGGTAATAGATGCACGTAGCGAATGTTTGCCCTTCTGTTCAGGGGCACTGAATCCTTCGTCATCCTTCTCGACAATGAATCCCCTGATTACACCATCTAACTTAGCCCAGACTATTGCAATGTCTGCAACAGTACCATTGGTAATCCACATCTTTGCCCCATTCAAAATATATCCTCCATCGACCTTCTCAGCCTTGGTAACCATGCCGCCAGGATTGGACCCATAATCAGGTTCAGTCAATCCAAAACAACCAATGATTTCTCCAGAAGCCATTCCAGGGAGGTACTTATGCTTCTGTTCCTCTGTTCCAAACTTATGGATAGGGTGCATAGAAAGAGAACCCTGCACACTACAGAAAGAACGTAAACCAGAATCTCCGCGCTCTAATTCACGGCATACAACTCCGTAAGCTGTGTAGGACATTCCTGCACACCCATACTCCTCAGGGACAACCATTCCGAGAACACCCATCTCACCAAGATCCTTGATCCAATCTTCGGGGAAATATGCCTCATTGTATGCCTTTTCGATATTGGGGATAACTTTCTCATCCACCCAATCTCTGACCATATCTCTGAGCATTATCTCTTCTTCATTCAGCATCTTATCGACGTCGTAGAAATCCAAGGCTTCGTATGCCATTCTCATCACTCCTTGTTACCCGCCTCTGTGAGCGCCGCTTGAACCTTACCGATAATTCACCTCTGAATCATGTCTGGTCACGCTTCCTCCTTTGTTCGCGTTTATCCTTCAATGATGGCTCAAGTCCCTTGCGTTTCCTACGCCATCTGGAATATGATGCTTGCATCTTAGGGCTATTCATGAAAATTAGACCCAATACAATCCCTGGTACGCTGATTACCACTACTACCGCCAAGGCATAACCTGCGAGACTGGTGAGTAATGGATTTTCTATTTCGATAGGTACGAAACTTAGCGCTTCCCCTCTGGAATTCAAAACCCAACCTGTGGATTCAGAAGTACTCCAAGAACATACAACAGGGCTTGTGGTTACCTCCAATTGTTGATTGGCAGCATCAACATGATCGTACCAAGGGAATGCATCTTCAGATGAAGGGCGATAATCTATCAACCCATAAGGAATGGTAGCAATCATAATTCTATCTTCACTATGGCTACAAATTCGGCTTAATTCACTAGGCAAATCACTAAGGATTTGAGCATCAAGGGTGGTTTCCCCATTTGATGAATCGTCTAATCGAATCGTTCCAATGTTCTGATTAGAACCCACTGCTACACAAACTGCTATGTTTCCAGTAGCACATTCTACATCTTTCCAAAGAATCGCTGACCCGCCAAGCCATGTAATTTCATGCTCTGTATCAATGATTCCAATTCCATCAGATTCAGTAGAAACAACACAAAGACGAACGACAGGATGGCAATCAATACTGGTTACGGGGCTTTCTCGAGAGTTTTCAATAACGTGCATTTCACCGCCATCTGCTAATGAACGGAATCGCCAAATTCTTCCTGAATCTGCTGAGATGTATGCCCAAGCTCCGTTCGTATTCCAGGATACAGATGTTAGAGTGCTTATTTCCACCAAGGAGGTACCTGAAACATTTGAAAGTCGTTGATCTTGGTAATCGTATCGAAGGACCCGTCCCAAATCGCCCACGATGAATGCATTTCCACCCGGGTGGAAATCCAAAGCATTGAGATTCTGATCAGTAATTGATTCAAGTTGCTTAGCAGACTCAGGATCGTCATTTGGAATCGCATAAACGACTCCATTGTCCCCCACAGTAAGGGATTCTTGACCATTAGAGTCAAGAGCGTTGAGGAAAATTGAATCCTCCCCAAGAGTAACTACTTGTTCCGACGTTACTACAGATTCAGCCTGAATTGGGGTAAGAAGAAGGATCATGAGAAGCGCAACAATGACTCTCAATCGGCCGCGACCCATGTACCTCCGGGGGCGCTCGACTTCATCATGTGAACGGTCAAAGAACACCCCCCAGCACTGGGAGCATTCAAGTCCTCTCGCCTCACGGGAAGGGCCATGGAACGCTTCGCAACGACGAGGGGATTAGTCAAGCAGGTCACTGCAGATGGTGGATTAGCAGAATTAGCAAAGAAATTCTTCGACGACATAGAATCTACTGGAGAGAATGCATTCAAAGGATCTCATGGCATCATGAAGAGCATCGAAGCGCATTACGAAGGCGATGCCCTAATTGTTGAAGTGGTCAACGAAAAGCCAGACTTCTCAAATCCTGATGCGATTCAGGAAGCAAGAGAAGATAGGAAAAAATGGACCCAATTCTTAGATGAATCAACCGGATACGATGCAAAGAAACGTGGAGATAAAGCGAAAGAATGGGGGAAGAAGGCTAACAAGGCTAAATCTGCAATTTCTTCAGCTCGACATTTCATGTCGTTAGCAAAGAATCTTCCACAGGAGACCATAGACAAAGCAGAAGATTTGATTCAAGAGATTGAAGCGGCTCTTGAGGCTGGAGAAAATACCAAGGCAGCAGGCCGTGGTGAGAAATTATCCAAGATGTTGAATAAATGAGGGGAAAAAATGACTCCTGAGGAAATCAGTCACTTACTGGAAAAAACCTCTGGAGCATCAGAACTAACTACAGAAGATCAAAACAAGATTTTCTCGATGTTTACTGGCGTAGAAGAAATCGTCGGATTAGAGCATGTAGTTTCAGTACTCAATGGAAAGGAGTCTCATGGTGGAGATAAAATATTGAGAGCATATATCGGATTGGAACCAAGCGGAAAAGCACACTTGGGGTGGATTATCCTAGCAGATTCAATCCGGAACATGTTAAACCAAGGAGTCAATGTTTTGGTTTTCCTAGCTGATTGGCACGCATGGGTGAACGATAAATTTGGTAGAGACATGGACAAAATCACAGTTGCTGGAGATTACATGACTGAAGTTTTCAGGGTACTTCTTGGATTCCCAGAAGAAGGAGAAGGGAGCGGACAGATTAGATTCATGCGAGCTAGTGAATTGATGGATTCAGGCAAGTATTGGGAAAGAGTACTTCGTTGTTCAAAGGGAATGAGCCTTTCTAGAGCGAGAAGAACTTTCAGCATCATGGGTAGAAGTGAAGATTCATCAGATGATGATCTTTCTGCATTCTTCTATCCTGCAATGCAAGCTGCGGATATTTTCGAATTGAATGTAGACATTGCCTTCGGAGGAATGGACCAACGAAAGGCACACATGTACATGAGAGATGTAGGAGATCGAAACCATTGGATAAAGGCAACTTGTATTCACACGCCAATGTTATCCGGATTGAAAGGAAGAGGTGGTGGACGGATGGATTCATTTGACCATAAAATGTCCAAATCAGACCCGAATAACGCAGTCTTACTCCACGACACTCC
>DASCRU010000077.1:0-5878 GCA_034400015.1 Candidatus Thalassarchaeaceae archaeon
AAGTTCGATGAAGTCAGTAAAGTCATGTATGGATTAGCTGCATTCTTACTCATGTATTACATCGGTCCTGGTGATGGAAACACATTCACTTGGCTCTTCGGACTATTTTGAAATAACAACCTAATATTTTGGTTGGCTCGGTAGTGGGGCGAATAGCATGGATGATGAATTCATTCAACGTTTACGAAATGCTGTACGTACTGTCCCTGACTTCCCAATAGAAGGGATAATGTTTCGAGATATTACGCCCGTACTATCTGATGGAGAACTTTTGGTTGCTGTTGTAGATCGTATGATTGCAGATATGCAACACCTAGGGTGGAAGCCAACACACATAGTAGGACCAGAAAGTAGGGGGTTCATTTTTGGCTCAATGGTGGCTTTACGTTTAGGTATTGGATTCATTCCAGTAAGGAAACCTGGAAAACTCCCCCATGAAGTTGAACGTGTGGAATATAGCCTAGAATATGGGGAAAATATTCTCGAAATACACAAAGATGCGTTAGATGAAAATGACAGTGTGGTAATTGTAGATGATTTATTGGCTACTGGTGGTACTGTTTCTGCATCAATTGATCTTTGTGAGGGTGTTGGTGCCTCTGTATTGGGGGCAATGTTCATGATTGAGCTTGATGGATTAGATGGTTCAAAAAATACTGGAACAAAAACACATGCTCTTCTGAACTATCCAGCATAATTACCCATGGATAATCGTATGAAATTCTGAAAGACGTTTGTTAAATGTGCTTTCATCTAGATTTGCCAATGATGAGGTGCCAAATGCTTCCAAAGTGAATGATGCTGTGACGGTTGCTGCTTCCAAGGCCGCCCGCAATTCATTCAATTCAATTGGGCCCGTGCCCTTGGCTAGATGTGCTGCTATTGTTCCAGCAAAGGTGTCTCCACAACCAGTAGGATCCACTACATCTGCTACAGGAAATGCAGGAATAGATATCGCGCCATCTGGATGAAGGGCAAGTACACCATGTTCTCCTCTTTTTACAATGAGATATGTCGAGCCAATCATCGAGCGTACAGAATGTGCTGCACGAACTAAATTATCATCATCAGCCAACATCCTAACCTCTCCATCATTGATGATGGTCAAATCCACTCTTTTCATTACAGTTAGAAGATCGTCTAATGCAATCTGAATCCAGAGATTCATCGAATCCAACATAGACAAACGGGAAGGGGGGGCTTGGTCAAGAACATCTGATTGAATTATTGGATGGAGATTAGCACAGAATGTGATTGTTGGGGATTTGGAATGTTCAGGCACACGTGGTTGGAAATGTTCGAATACATTCAGATGGGTTTCGTGTGTTTCCGCTTCTGCCATTGAACCATGATATGAACCACTCCAACGGAAGGTGCCCCCTTCTACAGTCTCGAGACCAGATAAATCCAAATCTGCGTCTTTGAGAAGTTGGCGATCCTCCTCGGAAAAGTCGTCACCAACTACGCCCACAATTCCAACAGTACCTGTGCCTAAACGGCGGCGGTGAAATGCAGCAGCTAATCCACCATATGTTGCAGAACCACCCAATTCATTCTCAACTGATCCCGCCGGGGAACTAACACTATCATATGCTAAACTGCCTACAATCAATACTGCCTCATCCAAGGCTTTGCACCGCCTGCATAATTGTGTCTTGATAGCAATATGCTGCCACTCCTGCAGCGCCTAGAACCGTCATAAACAAGAAGAAGAGAAGAATTCTTCGTCTTTTCTTTGGTTTTGTCGAAATTGGATTAATTGGCATTAATGGTTCAGGAGGTGGTGGGAGATCCTCTGGAATTGGAAGAGGGGGCAAAGAGTCCACTGCTACTACTTCATCACCATCAATTGAACGAACATCAGGATATAGTTCATCAAGATCAGATACTCCAGGAGCATGAGGGATATCGCCCATAATTTGGGGCCACGCTTCTTCCAAATCCGACATTGTAAATGGTACTTCTAGAATTGCTACCGCTCCTGCACTAAATGCCACATCTTCTGCTGTTTTCCTTCGAATCCTAGAACAAACAAAGACAAGTCGTGCGTTTGAATCTGCTTCACGAATCTCTAAACCAACAAGATGGCCGTTCAATGGACCCGCTACATCTAGAGAAAGAAATACTACTGGGGATGCTTCTTTGCTCATTCGAACATAGGCATCAACTGCTCGATCTCCATTCGGTTCATTCTCAATCTGGTGGCCTCGCCTACGCAATAGATCATTGATGCGGCGGTGAGCGTTGCGCTCGTTGATTACGACGAGGGCGGGTGGTAACTCGACATCCGTCATGTACGGAAGGAATCGGTTCGACCACATGAAGGACGCGGTTCATTCCTCTTCCTTATTGGTGTCAGTGTGGATTACTTCAGCTGGCGCAGATGAGGGGTCAGTATAGGTTTGTTTGAGTTCCTCTTGTCTAGCCATTTCGGCTTCAATTAATGCTTGTTGTTCGGGTGCTTTGACGAAAATCATCCGAAGTTCCGAGAGAGTTCCTTTGAGAAGAGATTCTTCTGTGGATGATAGATTGCCTTGGGTTTTGGATTGTATTGATTCTACTGCATCAATTGCTGCTTTTGCTTCGCCGAGATTGAAATGAATCATTCCTTCATGATCTGGAATTGCACCCATATTCATGAGAGCTGAACGTTGAAGCATCTGAATTACAGCAAATAATCTCTCAGAATGTTCATCTGAAAACAAGTCATTTGGATTATTCATTGAAACATCTCCTCCAGTAACCAATCCGGATCAAATGGGTGAAGATCCACATATTCTTGACCCACCCCCACCATCACAATTGGTCTACCTGTTATGTGGGCAATTGAAAGTGCTGCGCCTCCTTTTGCAGTATCTAACTTACAGAGGAAAAATCCATCAAAATCCAACATTTCTTGGAAAACTGTTGCTTGTTCAATTGCATCATTTCCTGCTAAGGCATCTGCAACGAAAAGGACGAGGTGGGGTTGCGCAATTCTATGCACTTTACGTAATTCTTCCATAAGATTTCGTTTGTTTTGCATTCTTCCAGCAGTATCGACAATCACAATATCTGCTCCTCTAGCGCGGGCAGAATCAATCGCATCTCGAGCAATTGCAGCGGGATCTCCCCCTCTTTGGCTACTAATACATCGAACGCCTAAACGATCGGCATGTGTCTGTAATTGGTCAATTGCTCCTGCTCTGAATGTGTCTCCTGCAGCCAAGACAACTTCGTGACCCTGTTGAGTGAATCGATGGGCCATTTTTGCAACACTAGTGGTTTTGCCAACTCCATTAACACCCACAACCAACAAAACAATTGGTCCTTCTTCATCAATTGATAATCTACGAACTGTTTCATCTAAATCCCAATATCCTGATTTGAGTAAGGAACGTAGGGCTCGTTTCAAACTGGCTTCGAGGACTTTGGCTAAATCTGCACCTTTTCGAAGTCTATTTCCAACCAATTCAACTCTCAGAAGTTCCAATACAAATTCAATAATATCTATTCCCATATCTGCCTCTAAAAGAATCATTTCCATTTCTTCCAAAAGAGAATCTAATGCTGCAGATTGTTTGATTACTCTGCCTCCAGATTCTACAACCCCACCACCAAGATCTATTTCCAATTTAGCACCACTTTCAAGATCAATACTGCTGCTACCAATTGAACCCCTGGGAGCTTCCTCAATAGATACTAATTGGCGTCCTGTTGTTGATCTGAGAATGTGTAAATCCACTTTACTTCCTCTTGGACGTGTTGCAGTGGAGGATTTTGTTGGCTTTCGTTTCTTGGATGATAATTCTTCAAAGGGAGATGGCGTTTCATCTTCTTCAATATCATCCCATTCATCTTCTGTTGGTGGCTCTAAAGATACAATCTCTTCGATATCGTCCCATTCATTCTCTGCTTCTGTAGTAGATTCTAATTCAGCACGTGATTCGATTGCTTCGATAGCCTCGTCTGTACCTTCTTCGGCAGTTAACTCATCCTCATCTAGAGAGTCGCCAAGATCCTTGACCTTGGAACGGAATCTGTCGAATAGGCCCATGCAATCACTCAATCATCCAAAGTTAACTCTCCACCTAAACCACGGCGGCGGCGGCTTCGGGGCTTTTCTTCTTCTGTGCTTTCTTCTTCGGGTTTAACGACCTCCGCCGGCTCTTCAGTTTGGGGGGGAGTAACTTCCTCGAGTTGGGAGACTCCTTCATTGAATGTAGCAGCCAAGGAACGAACTGTTTGTTCTGCTGAATCAAACTCTTGTTTCAAGGATTCAATCAAACCAGAAATCTCTAGTTGTCGTTTTTCAATTAAATCCGCGGCTTCGACTCGTGTCATCTCAGCTTGTATTGCAGTCCCAATATCAACAACTGCTCCTGCCACGTCCTGGACATCTACAATTAATTGAACACCGCTTCCTAATGGAACAAGAACGTTTTCTGCTCCTTCTTCGGGAATTGCACGAATCGCACGAACAACATGATTCTGCTCTTGATGAATCGATTCTAAACGGGAAAGTTGTTCTTCTATGCGTTCCATCTTCTGTCGATTAAGGTCAACCATTCTTGCCAAGCGTTGCAACTCATCTCGGTCAACCATGCTCTTCCGAACAATCCGTCCCGCATCAAGTCGTCGGCAATGTTCACATCAAAGGACCAAGGGTTGCACCTAGTATCAACAAAAGTGTTGATGAAACTGCAATGAGAATATTGTCATCTATTGGACCAAATTCATAGCGTTCAACAAATGATGCTAAAGCACCACTCATCAGACCCCATAATGGAATTGATGTGATTGATTCCGCGCCTATGAACCAACCCATTGGAAGGCAAACGATGGCCATTGCAACATTTCCCCACGCACTTTTTGTTCTCTTCGAAAACATCTTGTTACGAACCACTCCAGTAACTCCATCACCAAAAGCCATGAACAATGATGGCAATACAGCCAGCCACGGATCATCAAAAAGAACCCATAACAAATACACAGAGAGTCCTAACATTATGGCAAAAGAAGAATCATTCATATTCTCTGGATTTTGAACCCAATACATTCTATGTTTTGAACGGTGCATAAATGCAGTAAATCCACCAAGAGAAAAACCCCCAATTAGTGGTAACAATGGATCTGTAAACACAAATGGAACTGCCAGTAGTACAACACCTGCTGCAAGCATGTGGACTATTTTCCGGTTGTAATATACTGCGACCATTTGTTCCATTCCTTGAGATGTCCAGTGATTGTATGTCCAACGTGTACCATAGATTACCAACAATGTCCACATGGCCATTCCAGTTGCCCAAACAATCTCATTGATTTCCATGGCCTTTCCTATCCTATCCAACCCATATACTAGTCACTCACATCCATCGTCAATGTCCCGGATTGCTGCAGTCATCCTTTGTGGCGGAAAGGGAAGTAGGATGATGGCAGGGGGGGAAGTCACTCACAAACCCCTGTTGGAAATAGGTGGGGTGCCTTCAACTAAATTTGTGATTGAAAAATTAGAACGTTCAGAATTAAATTTTGAACAAATTATTGTTGTCGCTCCAACGGAACGGGTTTCAGAATATGAAAATGCGTTAATAGGACTAAATTGTGAAATTGTTGCACAAAAATTACCTTTAGGAACGGGGAATGCAGTTTACGAAACGTTGGATTTTCTCGCGTCTACAATCGAACATGTGTATGTGTCTTTTGGAACCCAGCCACTTATTCGTAACGAGACGATTGAGGGTGTCTTTGAATTACATCAAAAAAATGGTTTCGGATTTTCATTAGCTACAACAATAATGGATAATCCATATGCACCTTTGGTTAGAGATGGAAATGGTTTGGTCATTGGTTCATTGGAGACTCATTTAGATGGGATTGAAATGCCAGAAAGAGGGGA
>DASCRU010000078.1:0-12884 GCA_034400015.1 Candidatus Thalassarchaeaceae archaeon
GCACCTGATTCCTTGGCACCTGCCCAAATCAATGAAATATCTGAATTTATGACCGCATTTCCTGTTCCACCAATCTCGATAATTCTCCCAGTGATAACTATCGGATGAGATGAATTTGAACGTATATTGTTGTCTGAAACATCGATAATTTCAATGATCACATCTGCCCAAGTGTAAGCTGTTACGTTCGATGCAGCACCGATAAACTGCTCATTTCCACCATACGACACACGAATAGTATGTTGCCCACGAGCAGACGACACATCAACAGGGATCTGTGTAGAGAAGAATCCACTGGAATCGGTAGTAATGGTAGTGAGGAATAAACCATCAACCTCAATCGTAATGATGGCCCCTTCAATAGGAATCCTTGGACTAGTATCGCTGTCCACTAATATTCCAGAGATGTTCCAATTCCCACCTCTTGTTGCTACTCCACCATCGTCAACAGAAAGGCTGGTAATCTCTGCATTGTGCTTGATAGTTATCGAAGTATTAGATTGGCCACCAAGATAGAATCCTTGTGGTTCTGAATAAGCAACGATTTCATGGACTCCAATAGTGAATGCGGGGCCTACAATCCAATCTAAGGTCCAAGTCCCATCCACTTCAGTCGTGGCAGAACCAATGATGCTTGAATCTACACGAACTGTAACTATGTGCCCGGGCACCCAATTATCTGGTAGGTTGTCTCGAACAGTTCCAGAAATCACTACAGTTTCTCCAACAGAAGAGGTGTCAATTGCATCAACTGTCAAAACAATAGGAGCATACACATCAAAGGTAGTAGTAGCATTTGAGGCTAGATACAATGGAGCACCTGCAAAACGAACTTCCACAGTTTGAATCCCCAAATTCATATCACTAGGGACAGGATACAATATGGAAACTACACCCTCTGAATTAGAAGTAACATTAGTCAAGAATTGTCCATTCATCCACACACTGAGAGTCATATTAGCAATCGGGCGTTCAACTATGTCTACTAGAACGCCAGTTAAATCTAGTAATTCTTCACGAGTGACATCCGAATTCCCACCAAACAAACGAATCTCAGTCGGCACTGAAACATCAAATCCTAACATATCTGCAGATTCAAGATAGTACTCAGGATTCAAGGAATCTCCTTGACCCATTGGATCGACCCATAGGAATCCACCAAGGAAGAATGCAGTCGCGTTATGAGACCCTGGAATTGTATCTGAGGGCAACATGTATGAAATCGACCACTGACCAGTGTTTGGATCAGATTGAACAATCGTTCCAGAACCAGTATCTACGTCATCAATCATCAGATGGATCAATCCTGCGACAGGTCCACCGGTCTCATTCAGCAATGGAGCACCATGTTCATCAAGCAATGTCCCATTAACGAATATTACTTGCCCAGCAATCAAATCACCTTCTACAGAGTTTACAGTTAAGACCGTTGGAGCTAAAATCACAACTCGGGTGAATGTAGAATCTCCAAGAACCCCAGTTGATCCGAGGACGCCTGCATGACTGGCATTTATGATCAAAGGACCAATCGCCCAAGTATTTGGAACTGTGAAGTTACCTAACGCCATTCCATTTTCATCCGTCATGATATCAAATGAAGTCATTCCCTCAATTGAAATATTGATTGTTGCATTTTCTACTGGCGCACCAGCATTATCAAGAAGCGATAATGCAACTGTGATGTTCGCACCTCTTACAGTTCGACGATCAGGATCCAAATCAAGAGGGTCACTGAAATCAAGAACAGTATAACCTCGACTATCGAAAACTGTACCATTTGTTGAACCAAGGAAGTAGTTTACTCCAGGAGTATAGGTGGCATTAATCTCATGAGTCCCCCTCGGGAATTCCTGATTAAGAGTGATTGATGCAGACCAATTTCCATCATACACAGTGCCATCCACCACTGTGAATGAGTCTGTAAATCCATCAATAGTGAAACCAAGAACAGGAAGTAAATTATTCCCGTTCGAATCAATAATTCCTGAACCGTTCTCAGAAGTTAATGTCCCAGTGATATTGAAAGTTTCACCCGCAACAGGATTGTCAAGAATTGGATCAACCACCAATATTGTGAATGTCCTAACAGTTACAGTGCTAAAGGTTCGATTCGAACCAAGTAAAGTGAAATTTCCAGTATAATCAAGGTGAAGATTGACCATTCCCAGAGGATGTGTGCTCGGAATAGTGAAATTGAACCGTACTACCCCTGTATTATTGGTGATTTCATCAGTCAGACCTGTTTCATGGAAAGTACCAGAGATTGTCTGATTCGAAAGAAGTCTATTATTATCTGACTCCTCGACTAATGTGGCACCAAATTCAATGGATTCACCTCGGTTCACAATCACTGGAATTAAGGGAGTCGTCTGACTGAAACCTGTGACTCCCTTGACCAAAACAGATTGAGAAATATTGCTAGGGAGGTAAAATGGATTTGTTTCCTCAAGAACCTGAATCATCAATGTCTTATTCCCACTTGTAATACCGTCCAAGAGTGGATCAGTTGGAACTGTGATATTGAAAGTACCGTTAACCGCAGTAGTATAGGTGGAGATGAGAACTTCAGATGAGTCACCATCAAAGAAAACGGATACATCAATAGGGCCGCTGAAATTTCTATTTGGATCATTGAAGTCTTCAACAGAACCGGCTAGAATGAAAGTAGAACCTGCAGTGATGAACGATGAAGGGAGTATTGAATCAATGACAACAGAGGTAGGCACCAAAACTGTGATGTTCAAATCAGTATGGTTGCCTAACCATCGAGCTGAACCTGGAGAGAGGGGGTCAGAAATATCGTCAGGCATCAAAATCCTGACATCGTAATACCCTGGATCAGTACCTATGGGTATGGTTGGAGAGAATCGGGCAATCCCATCCTGTGAACCACTTGTCGCAGATGAAAGAGTCTGATTATTTGGGCCATCCCAATCCCAAATCATCTGAACTGCGGCACCACTAATGTTTGAACCATCAGCAATATCATTTACAGACACATTAACTTCTAAAATATCTCCAGCAACGACACTTGAAGGTGGATCGACGAGATTCAGAACAGATTCGGACTCTACACCAATTAGAATTATAGCCGCTTCTTCTGAGATGTAATATGCACCATCAGTAGGTGGGTTGGCAGTGAAATCAGCATTGACGACCAAATCATAAACGCCTGCACCGATAAACTGAGGGACAATGAAACTAACGTTATACAAGCCAGTCGATGTATTCAACCATCCACGCCCTAAATCAACAATATCTGGCGCAGGAGGTTCACCCATCGGCCCAGAAGGACCTGAGCCAGGTAATTCCATTGTCAAAACAATCGATGTGTTGTTATTCAAAATCAATGGAGAACCAGTAATATTGGTATCACGTATTTCTCCACTAACATAGTTAGAACCCCCAATATGGGTCCAACTCTGCCCTAATGTAGCAGAAACTGTACCTAAACCAGTTATTCGAATGGTTGTATTATTCGAATTAGAATCGTACCACGTTGAGCCAGAATAATTGATCCATAGTGCATAATCACCAGCAGGCAAGACTGGAGGAGTATAATCGAATAAAAATCCACCATCGACTGGATCTATAGTAGTGTTAACCAAGACGCCATTTATCTCCACCTCATATGTTCCATTGAATGGTTGATCAATTCCCCCAGTATGGTCGTACATTCCGATATATAGTGAGGTGATTTGATCACGTTGTATAGGATCGAAGAAGTAATCGTATGTCAAGAAACTCTTGAGACCATATCCAGGCGGCATGAATACTTGATCATCAGCTTCTAATGTGGAAGAATCGAAAGTAAATCTCACATCAATAAAACCAGGGGGAAGCGGTATGAGGGCAGGGTCCATTAGCCAAGAAATCGAGAAATTCCCCGGATTCCCACTCCATGTTGTTGAATTAAGGACCCAAGAAAAGATATCGATATATGGTGCACCCGAATCATTTACTCGCATTTGAAGATAAAGAGTTCCTTCCATTGGAAGCGGATTTAGACCTCGACTCAAAACAGTACCATTCATGTGAATGAGATCATTAATTTCTAAGAGAGAATTATTGGAAGAAGGGCCTTCAAGTACTACGTCCAAATTAGGAGCAGGAGTAATGTTCATTGGCACTATTTGCGAAAGAGGACGCAGATGATAAAGTGGAGATGAACCATTTTGCAAATCTGCTTCATGCCAGCCTGGGAACTCAATTGTAGCATTATTAATTCCTTGAACTTCGTTCTCATCTAAGAAGACAATAATTTCAAAGAATCCAGTAGTCCCAATTGGAGCAGTATAACTCTGAGCACCAGATACAGATGAAGTAAAGTTAAACCATACAAAACTGAATCCATCGGGGAATAAATCACCATCTAAATCCCATTGATCAATCAATGAGACATCGATTTGTGGGAAGTTCTCAAGTTGTAGTCTACCTGATAAAGTGGTATTCGAACCGGCTCCAAATACTGGTTCATTGGCAGGTAGAGGATCTTCGATGGTGACGTTCACATCATCCGTGACGTTGACTATGTAATTGTCGAAGAGACCATTTGAGCCAACATATCCTGTTGGTATTGTTTCAACCACTAATGCGCCAAAACCAGGCCGGATGAATTCTGACGGATTCCCCTTCAGAGAGAAAGTCCCGTTGGCAGCTGTAATAGCTGAACCAACCTCGTATGAAGGAGATGCAGCTGAACCAGGTACAGAACCTGCTGATTCAAGCGGTACTAGGTATAAGTTAAGCAGAACTCCTTCGACAGCGGATTGGTTAGCTGAATACGCAAGAGTACCATTGAGATAAACCTGGCCAGAATTGCCATCTCTGTCAATAAAGAGTGGACCCCATTCTGCATTGAGAATCTCTACCTCTTCAGCCGGAGGGCAAGCTCTGAAAGGTACCCATCCCATCTCTGCATTACCCAAAGCAGCATTTGTTTGCATATGCACCTCTACCCAAGAGCCATAATTCAATCCCAAAACCTCGTATCCATTGCCATTCCAACTACCATCAATGTAACCTGTAACCTTTCTAGCAGGTAATCCTGCAAGTCTAGACATGGTAGTTAGAGCAGTAGTCCAATCATCACAGGTTCCTTCCTTAGAATCAACTACAAGGAACTTGACGAAATCTGGACCTCCCTGAGGATAAGCGCTTCCATCGAAATTTAAACGAGGGGTATAAGTTGAATTTCCATTCTCTATAAAATCAACAAGTGCCAGCATCTTATCCCATGCAGATAAAGCCCCTGAAGACGAAATTATGGATTGAGTAATGTTGTTAACCTGTGATTCAGGTAAGGATGGATCAGTAAAATAGCCAGGTAAATCTAGAGCATATGTGCTTGAGGGATAAGCGGTACTGTTGGAACGAACTGAATCAGAGAACCAAATTTCGGGTGCATCGGCATACAGGAACTCCAACGACAGATCCGTCAGAGGCACATCATGCGTGTAATTGGTATGATTCAAACCAGCAGATGGATCGGCCCATGAATTGAATTGTGTAGTGCTCCAATGATGTGGAATATTACTACCCGGTTGAAGAAGGAAAGGGAAAGTGTATTCCCAACTAGTCGTGTTATTATGGAAATTTGTAGATGCTATCCAATTGTTATCAGAAAATCCGGGAGACATTGAATTCAATACTACTAGACTAGTATTGACGCCGTAATCTACTCCAGTATAGCTATCATAAGTGTAAGTACGCCAGTAATGTACCAGCGCAGTGTCTACATTCATGGTTGTGTTATTGGCCCAGAAAACAACTTGATTTTCAATGATGTCGTCAGTAGGATCGAGGGGGTCGAAACCGGAACCTGCACAAAGAGTGGACCAAAATTGAGGTGGGCACTCTTGGTAGTCAGTCATCCCCCCTCCATCAGTATCTGGATCAAGCCAATTCGTGCCAGTATTGTTCTCAATAGCGTCAGGAATTCCGTCTCCATCAGTATCTGCAGGATTCAAATCATCAGAAGGATTGTTCTCAGGATTCGTCCCATCAAGGTACTCTTGTCCATCCCAAACTCCACCAACATCTGTATCAACAGACTCATAATCGGTAAGGAATGTATCTGAAGAACCATTTCCACCCATCCCAGGAACATAGAACAATGGGCACCCAGTATTATTCTCGAAATAATCATTGAGAGAGTCACCATCTGTATCCCTATTGTTATCACAAGGCTCCAATGGATCAGTTCCATTAAGAATCTCATCGAGATCATTCACAGTATCATTATCTGAATCAAAATCAAACGGATCTGATTGATAACCCCAATACCCAAAGTTTTCTTCCCAATCTGCAATTCCATCACCATCATGATCATAGTAATCATCATCACACCACGGATCGTTACTATTGGGTTGTATATTTGCATTCCAACACCAAGAACCATTCTTAGAAATAACCGTAGATGTAGTCGCAGGGGGACTCACAGTTACTCCAATTAATCTGTGAATTGAACTAGTATTATCTGCCCGTTCAAATCCGAATGGCACCAGAGAACCATTGGACAGATTGTAGTAGGCAATGCGGCCAGGAGAATCGGGGCGCCAGTCGAAAAAGTCTGGACCAAATCCAGTAGCATTTGCAATGAAAAGGACCTGATTCCCAGCATCATAAGAAGAATAAGTGGTTACAAAATCAACTGTTGAACGACAAGGGTCGGTATTGAAACCAGTAGTACGCTCTAAACCATCTATCACTCCACCAAAGTCAGTATCTGCAATATTCCAGGCTGTACAAGTTAGATTTTCCTCCCAATTCTCAATTCCATCTTCGTCAAAATCACCTGAATCTTCTGCACGAGTTGGATCTGTTTCGTTTCCACCATCAATTATTCCATTTCCGTTGATATCTTCCTCGCCGTCATCAAACGGATCATCATCAGTATTATTGTCGCGAGGATCAGATGCTTGAGGCGGAGACCCATATTGTCCATTTACTTCGTTTCCATCAGAAATACCATCGCTATCGGTATCAGAATCAGTAGGATCAGTAAGCAAAGTCAATGCTTCGTAACTATCATTCAACCCATCACCATCAGTGTCGGAACGTTGAGGATTGGTAGAAGTGACTCCATCCACTTCTGCAGTTAATGTTGCACAACCGTTTGGTCCAATACCCAAAACTGGATTACATGGAGACTCAGTTTCAGTTCGTTGTTGGCTAGGGCTCCCTGGCATGAAGTACGGCGTCCCTGAATTCTGAGTAGTCCATGAGGGATTCACATATTCCTTCAGATTAACTAAACCATCTCCATCAGGGTCACCACCTGGGCCATCTGAACCTGTACGAACAGTTGGGTCCAATCCGTTGGAAACCTCCCAACCATCATTCATCCCATCATTGTCGGTATCGTATCCATCTGGATCCTCATCGATATCTCCGTCCCCATCATCATCATCTGAACTACAATCAGCATCTCCATCTCCATCCGGATCTGCAGCATCTACTAGCCCATCTCGATCATTATCCATTCCATCTGCACAAATGTTCCCCATAGGGTCCTCATCAGCACCATCTGTACCGATACCTTGCGTTGCTTGCATTGCAGACTCTTCATCCCAATTGCGAGTAGGGACTGTTCCATTCCACCAAACTCCGTTATCCAGAACATTAGGGGTGCTACTACTATCCCAATTACTAGGCATCCCATACTGATATTCGTCTTTGTTGGACAAACTATCTCCATCTGGATCACCTAATGAACCATTCACTGTAAGACTTGAGGCATCAAGAGGATTGAGGCCATGGAACCATTCCCAACCATCTGGAAGTTCGTCGTTATCGCTATCCCAGTCCTGCGGCTGTGTGTTCAATAAGAATTCCAAACCATAAGTCAGCCCATCTCCATCTGCATCTGAGGAAGCATATGCTTCCCATGCTGCGAATTCTAACGCTGCTAAACTAGAGAAAATCATTAACAAAGTCAAGAGAACAGCCCTGCACCTAATCCGGACTTCAGACTGGCGAAAGTGGGGGAAGGGCTCCGACAACATACGTTCAACTATGCCGCAGGGCATCTTGTAGGGTCTTAAGGGAAATGGAGCGAAGTTCATACGCGCAACGAATTGGGCGACAATCAATCATCAATAAGCTCAATGTCTAAATCAAACTCATCTTCTTCCTCTTCATCGGCATCTATTGGAGGAGGAAGATCCTCTAAATCATCCATATCAAAATCATCATCTTCCCTAAAAGGATCTTCATCGAACTCGAAGACCCAACGTCTTCGGTTACGGCGGTTCTGTATCCCTAACACTACAATCAATAATGCAACAATTGCTCCAATCAATGTAGGTAAACTTGGATTCAAAACCTCATTTCGGATTCTGAGAATTATATCTTGAATCTCAACATTCATGGTCAAATCGAGTTCAGCAATAGCATTTTGATATTCATCTCCACCTTCATCCGCGAAAGTCTTTGGAGAAGCAGAAACAGTGAATGTGACTGATTCGCCTTGCCTTGCGTCTTGTGGTGCATTGATAACAATAACAAATGAGATATCAGAATAAGGGGCAACCATGACTAAATCTCCACCGCCGCCACCAATCTCTGCATCCCAACCATCACAAGCAGTTCCAGAATCAGTACATTCAACATCTATCTCAACAATCAATTCCTGATTCCCTTTGTTCTTAACGCGCATCTGCAGAGAACGTTCTTCATTGGGTTGAATTCCAGGATTATTTGATACTTGAACAACTTCCAATGAAATGGACCCAGGGCCAATCTCGACAATGAATGGCATGTCGAAGTAACGTGCATCTGAATCGGTTGAATCTTCCTGTATTCTAAGATACAAGGTATGAGAACCCATTTCTACTTCATCGGGCGGATCAATTGAAAGATGAATCTCTTCACTCTGTTGGGGGGCCAATTGAATCATTGGAACACTATCTCCTGAATCATCCGTAATTCTGAAGACCCATTGTGAATACTTAGAATCAACATCGATATTCCTCTGTAAATCAGCAGGATCAATAATCCTCCAAGGAGTACTAGTAGTGCCTTCTTGGAGACTATTTGTGACTACTAACCGCATAGTCATTCCATCTTGGGAACAGGCTGTTTTATTCACATTGCCAAGAGGAGTACCATCACAATCAAAAATCGGTGAAGCTTGAATGCCAAATGTCCTCTGTATGGTAAAGTCAACTGTGGATTTCTTTGTAGAATTGCCCTCACTAGTCACCTCTAATTGAATCAAACCAAGATCAGGGTCAGAACGATCATCAGAAGGTTTGACACGAATCTGAAGAACTTGTGTAGAATGCCTCCCAAGTAATGCTGTATGGAAGGTACCGTCACCCTCATCCTCTAATATTCGAGTCCCAGTATCATTATCAAACACCTGAATAATCGATTTAGAACGCTCCAAAACGTCTACTCTAAATTCATCTGTATCAAATCCATTATTCCAAATTTCCATGATGAAAGTAGTAAATACGCCATCTTCAGCAAATCTGGGAATGGTAATATCGAAGGAATCAGGGCGAGAACTATTGTCGTATTGTTCAGTCTGGTTATTATCCCACATACTTACCATTGGAGGAGCATAAACATCAGATTTCTCTAAATCGAGATACAATGATTCCTGACTTACAACCTCCGGTTGGCCATCCACCATAGCTTCAGCAACTGCCCGAATGTGAAGTTGGGTAGGTGAATTCGCTAAATCCTGCGGTGCTTGGAGTGTCAGAATAGGATTGACGATCGACCCTCCTTCATTGAGATTGTAACCTGCAGGTGCATCGAAGGAAACATTCCAATTAGAGTTGAAGCTAGTTACCAAACTTAAGCTAACAGACATCTCATCATTAGTACCTCTATGCATCAATTGTAATGGGATAGCAGTAACCTGAGAAGGAGCAATATATTCAGTAGAACGACTTTCGCCGTGCCTTAGAGCAATACCAAATTTGTTCATTACGATATTTTCATGATCTATTACTATCGAATTTCCTCCAATATCTGAAATCTCCAATGAAACTTGATATTCACCATCCTCTAAACCTCCAGGATATTCCCAATCATAGGTGCCAGCAATTGACCATGTAGTGTCATCAACTCCATCAAGAGAACCAGTAATTGCTTGGTCAACAGGGAGACCACCGCTTGGATTGAGTACAATAAGGCGAACTGAATTAATATCAAACCGTCCGAAAGCACTCTTGACCTCAAATCTGAATTGCATTGTCCTTTCAGAAATCATATCGTTAGGATACCAATCAATCTGAGCACCATCAACCATCTCTGCACCGTCCTTCTGTACCATAAGAATACTATTCGAAAGAGCATTTGATTTTACTTCAATCATAGTAAACTGATCTGCCCCCCCATCTATCGCGCCGAAATAGATTGTAGCAGAACAGTCGGTACCACCAAATTGTCTCGCCTCAGTACCTGGACCACCCGGAGGGTCATTCCCGCCACCATCGCACCCACTCATTTCGGCCTGAACTCTGATGGTTAACTGATTGTCTTTGAGAACTGTGAACCCTCCAGCAAGAGGCAACTCAATATTTCCTTGACTAACTGCACAACTACTTCCAAATTGTGTCTGGCAGGCATCATATTCCTGATCTTCTTCAGCGATTATTTGGCCATCATTGAGTATTTGAATAGTAAATAATGCCGTAGCGCCATCAGAAGATGATACTGCCTTGTAATACATTGTAAACTCAATATCTCCAGAGTAGCCTTCGACATAGAGATCAGAAAGCATTCGAGGACTTCTAAAATCGGCAGTTTCATCTGAAACAACAATCTCCTTCTGTGAACCAGTTGGTTCTTCAGTAGTAAGGAATCCATCTCCGCCAGCAGTATCATTCTTATCTGCTACAAAAATCTCGTAATCATATAATTGACCATCACTGAAATTACTTTGTTCTTCAATATCTAATTGAATAGGTGCAGAAACAGTAGCAGCAAAGGAACTGAAGACCAAAACGAGGACAAGTAAAGTTGCCCGGAGCAATGGGCGCTGGAGGGTATACTGCACGCTCATCAGGTATACCGTGGCACCTCGACCGTTAAACGGTTTTCGCGCAAGTGTGTCCAAGATTGAGGTTCCTTAGAAAGCGGTTCGTTCATGAGCGGGCGTGTGTTCGAAAGGGTTGCGGGGGTAGCCGAGCCTGGTCAAAGGCGCTGGAGTTAAGTTCCAGTACGTAACGTTTCGTGGGTTCAAATCCCACCCCCCGCATCTTATTCTTCTTCAATTAGTGTAGAGAATGGAATTGCTCCGGCTTCGCGCAACCCATCAATCATCTCTCCAATCAAACATTGGCCTTCAGCAGCTGGAAGATCACATCTGACCCTTCGTTCACCAAACAATAAGGTCAAACCCCATGCCTGAGTAGCATCAATATCTTTGAATTCAGATAATGGAAAGGTCTCTGCGGGGAGGCGGAGTAATCCCAATAATTTCCCAGAAACAGATACTCCAGATTCTCGAATTATTATTCTGTGCTTTCCCTCAAATATCCGATTAGAATGATTTAGGAATGCAATCAACACAATAGAAACAAAAATTCCCAACATCCACCCATATGTCATTCCATATTGATTAAATCCAATTATATTTCCAGAAAACATCAATGAAAGCGGGCCTAAAATCAAACTACAGGATAGTAAAAGAGCAGTGAAAAGAAAGCCCAATGGAGATACTTCACTAGGAAGATCCATGATTACTTCCTTTCCACTAACTTCTACTGAACCCCGCATGGAGGGAGTTCTAATCGGGCGAGGCCAACGCCCAGGGTGGCGAGCAATTTGTTGCAAAACTGTCAGTCCATGTTCATCTCTCTCAACTATTCGACCAGTGTGTTCAATCAATCGTGCACTTCCTAATCGCGCAATCTCTTCAGCTACAGACAATGCATCTGATTCAGAACCCAAGGAAAGTAAGGGGCGAGGGCCCTCCTTACTTTCTAGCAATATTCTCCATGTTGGAACCAATGTACGTTCTATCTTCTCAGTTCTGATTGCTAGGATTTCACCAGGCTGATAACGGGCTTCAGCATCACCAATTTGGATTAGAACTGATCCTGAATCCTGAGAGAAGCGCATATTAGATTGAACCGAGATTTCTAGAAGGCCATTCTTGGCCCTATTTGAGCCGAAAGCGCGCCATGTCATACACCTTCGTCCAACTCTAAGTATTTCATCGGTGTTGCTTTCGCCACACCATGGGCGGCGATTCGAGAAGCATTGACATTCTATCGGCATCCACCTTACATCCATTGGCTATCAAAGCAATAATTGCCAGTACGGAAGGCGTTCAGCATCGTGCAAATGGTTTCAGTGCACCCGCTCATTTAACATCAGAAACACTTGAAAAAAGAAGAAAACAATTGGAACAGTGGTTATCAGGAGGATCGATATGGTTCACATCGGCTGCAGATGAATCCGTTTCTTGGGCAATTCGTGGACTTCTTTCTACAAATTTTCAAAGAGGAAATAGAATCGATATCAAAGATGATTCACATATTTCCCTGATTAATGCGGCAAAAAGATACGGAGGAGAGGAAGGAAAGGTTGTACTTGCAGGCGCCTCAGCAATGGACCTTGAGACCGGCCGAATATTAAATCTTGAAAAATGGAACAATGACTTACATGAAAGATTTGATTCGCCAAAGAGAATTCTAGATGCTAGGGGCACGATAGGGCGAATTCCTGTATCAAACCTATGTGAATATGCAGATGCAATTATTCTGGATTCTGAGAGTTATGGGGGCCCCACCGGAATCGCCGCCCTTTGGGTTCGTCATGGAATTCGAATCGACCCACTAATAGAAGGAAGTGGGCAAGAATCGGGAAGGAGGGGAGGGAATCTACCAATTGGATTGGTCAACGCATTTGTTGATGTAGCA
>DASCRU010000079.1:0-4057 GCA_034400015.1 Candidatus Thalassarchaeaceae archaeon
TCCAATTAGAAAGTGAAAGGTTGCATAATTGCGAACAATGGTTGAAGATTCATGACCAGTTGGAACATGGAATTATCCAAAAAGGAGGAATAATACATGGGAAAGAGCAAGAAAGAGTCCCTGGAATTACCTGTTTCAGCATGCCAGGGCCACCAGCAGAAATTTACCTCCAGAATTTGGAAGAAAGGGGATTCATTGCAGCCCCTAGTGGAGGATGTAGTGCAACCGCTGGAAAGCCTTCCCATGTCTTAATCTCAATGGGAATAGAAGAAGAAACTGCACTAAGATCAATTCGTATCAGCCTAGAACCAAATACAAATTTAGATTTGTTAAATGAATTAATTGGAGTTCTTGGCGAATGATTCCTTAACCCTACTAAATGTGCAACCAATTTCACCATCACCTTCAATTACACTCAGTTTAGACACAGAAACAGTCGAAGCAATTACCTCAGGAGGTGCTAAACAACCTTCAAGAATTTCTGATGCTAGAGTTTCCAACAAATTGAATCGGCGAGATTCCAGCAATCTATCTACTAATGATCGGAGATAGTCATAGTCTACTACAGCGTCAATTTCATCTCTGACTGGCGCACTAGAACCCGAAATATGGACCTCTATGTCGAACGAAACAGGTTGTAAGACTCCCTTTTCATGAGATAATACTCCAATATCTACATCCTTCTTCCAACCTCGGATAAACAAAGAAGTAATTCCTTCAGGTCGCTCCGATAATATCTCCGCAAAAACACTTACTTCAGTCATTTTATCACTCCGTCTCAAACACAACATCACGGTTTCGCTGTAGTAAATGTTCACCAGCGTCCACTATCAAATTCTGTGCAGTAATAGACTTCGAGTGAAAAAAGAAACTTACGGCATCAGCGACATCAGTAGGTGATGGTCCAAAACCCAATGGAGATTGTGACTGAGCTTTCTCAAAACCAGAAGGAGATTGTTCTGTACTTGCTAAAACATGCCCGGGAGAGACGCAATTTACACGGCAAAAAGGTGCAAATGCTTTCGCCATCATTACTGCGGCCCCCAAAAGTGCATGTTTACTTACTGTGTAAGAAAAATGATCCGGATGAGGGGCAACCAATTTTTGATCGAGAATATTCACGATACACGAATTATGTGGGCTTTTATCGGAGATTGTCCTGATTGATTTACAATAATCGAAGAACAATTGAGAAAGAAGTATCGGCGCCAAGGTATTTACTTGATAATGCGATATCAATGATTCTACATTAGCATTAGAGGGATCATCCCATTCAAACATACTAGCTGAATTTACCAATCCCACTAATGATTTTGAAGAGGGAAGTAATTCAATCGTATCATTAAAAATCCGTTCCACAGAATTGGGAGTATTTAGGTCACCTTCAACAATAAAGCAATTTGAACCAAGTGCCTTAATCTCATCAGATGTTTGCAAAACTCTCTCATCGTTAGAACGTGTATGAATGACTATATCGAATCCACTAGATGCAAGAGACAAAGAGATGGCACGGCCAATTCTTCGGGACCCTCCAGTCACCAATACTGCCCCGGCCATATTCTTAGGCTATTGACTGCTAATTTTAGCATACCGATTGAGTAATCAGTAACAGCGAACGGTTAATCGGGTGCTGCCCAGACACAAGGTCGAGGCGCATGGACCCACTTCGACTTCCTATCGCTGATTCAAGCGAATCAGTTCCATCTGGATGTAGTAGTGGAATTACTTTAACGGCTAAAGAAAAGAGGCGCGCACTAAGGAAACGATTACCTCCTTGGTTCAGAACTGCCCTACCTACTGGAGAAGCTCAGGAGAAATTCAATGCAACAAAGATGACGATTGAAGGGGGGAGTTTGAACACGGTTTGTGAAGAAGCAAGATGCCCCAATATACACGATTGTTGGGGGAGAGGTACTGCCACATTCATGATTGCTGGTGAAGAATGTACTCGTGGATGTAGATTCTGTGCAGTTGGAACAATAAAAACACCACTTCCCTTAGACCCAGATGAGCCTACAAGGCTTGCAGAGGCTGTCAAGGACATGGCCCTATCATATGTTGTAATTACAGTGGTAAACAGAGATGATCTCCAGGATGGGGGGGCAGCACATTACAGAGCATGTATTGATGCTATACACGAAGTACGGCCGGATATTGGTCTAGAAATACTATGCAGTGATTTAGACGGTAATCTAGAAGCTCTTTCAAAACTACTCGATGGAGCTCCTTTGGAAGTATTCGCTCATAACGTAGAATGCACACCTAGATTGGATTCAAAAGTAAGAGATGCGAGGGCTTCATTTGAGCAATCAAAACAAATTCTTCAAGAAGCAAAAAGACTTCGACCAGATATTCTAACAAAGACCAGTATTATGGTTGGAGTTGGAGAAACAAATCAAGAAATTAGTGAAGCCATGGAAGAACTAAGATCAATTGATGTAGATTTGTTGACCATAGGGCAGTATCTGCAACCTTCGGACAGTCATCTTCCCATCGATAGGTTTCCTGAACCAAAACAATACGCTGATTGGGATTCAGAAGCTAGAAGAATAGGGTTCAAAGGGGTTGCATGCGGCCCATTAGTAAGGTCCTCTTTCAGAGCTGGACTTCTAAGAGATGAAGCATATGGAGCACCCCCCGCCGTCACACAATCTCAAACCAATTCAGCAATCAGTTATCTCACCCCAAATGTCACGAATTAAAAGTCAAAAAAAGCGGAATGATATTACCGCTCCTACTCAAGTCCATACCATGACGGATGAGGTTCCACTTGCAACCGCAGAACCTTTTCGCGTCCCTACTGCACCTTGTAGGCCTGGTGAGGACTCCTCATTTACCCCATGGAATTGGACACCTGATGACTTACCTCGTGTTTCTCTCGATTGCTCAGCAGAAGAAACCAGAGAACACTCGTATGGACTACTGAGGGTACTAGGAGATGATGGAAAGGCAAGCGGAGAATGGAATCCTAAACTTGACCAAGAAACGTTGGAAATAGGTCTAGAACACATGTTGCGTTTGAGGATTTATGATGAAAGAATGATGAAACTTCAGCGAACAGGGAAATTATCATTTTACATGCGCTCATTTGGAGAAGAAGCAATCGCAATTGCTCAAACGATGGCTTTGGAACAACACGATTGGGTTTTCCCATCGTACAGGCAACCAGGAGCCCAATTCGTCAGAGGGAGAGACATGGTCAGTATGATGAATCACTGCATCGGCAATGAAATGGATAATGTAAAAGGAAGGCAAATGCCAGTACATTACACTTGGAAAGAAGGTCATTTCATCTCAATATCTAGTCCAGTAGGAACTCAATTCAATCAAGCTGTAGGAGTAGCCATGGCATCCGCGTACAAAGGAGAAGATCAAGTCACTATCACATGGTTAGGAGATGGTACAAGCGCCCAAGGAGATTACCATTATGGCCTAAATTTTGCCTCAGTGTTTAAGCCACCAGTTATTCTCTGCGTCGTCAATAATCAATTTGCCATTTCAACTCATGCAAATATTGCGACAGGAGGGCCAAATTTCGCTTCCCGTGGTTTACCATACGGGATTCCATCGTTTAGAGTAGATGGAAATGATTTCCTTGCACTATATTCCATTACAAAATGGGCTAGAGAACGGGCTTCAGATGGCCATGGGCCAACGCACCTAGAAGTATACACCTATAGATCAGGTGCTCATTCAAGCAGTGATGATCCATCTCGATATCGTCCAAAGGATGACCATCTCGCTTGGCCAGGTGGAGACCCGATTGAACGTCTGAAAAATCATATGATTGGAATTGGTACTTGGTCAGAAGAAAAACATGAAGAATTAGTCAACAAAATAGATCAAGAAGTTGTAGCAGCCTACAAGAAAGCAACGTCATACGGTGATTTAGCGAGTGGGCCGTACCCTCCTGCATCGACGATTTTCACAGAAGTTTACGAAACCGTACCTTGGCATGTTCAAGAACAGCGTGAGGAATTAGGGAAGTGATCTCATGGTTGAAATGAACATGATTGACGCTCTAAACTCTGCATTAGACGACCTAATGATTCGAGAC
>DASCRU010000080.1:0-5352 GCA_034400015.1 Candidatus Thalassarchaeaceae archaeon
TTTTCCAATATGCCAGAACGAAATCAAACCCTATTGTTCAGTGCCACTTTCCCTCAGGAAATCATTGACTCAACAGAAGAATTTCTTACTGAACCAGTCACTGTAATGAGTGACGATTTAGATGTAGAAGTTCCAGAAATTGACCAACACTGGATTAGGATTGGTAGAGCAAACAAACTCTGGGGAGTGGGTAGAATATTGGTCAACATGAATGACTCCGATCAATGCCTAATATTTTGTAATACCAAGAGAATGGTGGAATTATTGAATGATCGTCTAAGTAAACATCGGTTCTCTGGTTCCACATTACATGGAGATATGAGTCAGAATAAGCGTGAAAAAGTCATGAATGGGTTTCGAGACGGAGATGTAAAAATTCTAATCGCCACAGATGTAGCTGCTAGAGGATTAGACGTTGATGGCGTAACTATTGTAATCAATTACGATTTGCCAGATAATCCTGAAGATTATGTTCACAGAATCGGACGTACTGGAAGAATGGGTAGAAAGGGTGAATCATGGAGTTTAGTCGGAAGAGATGATTTACGTCAATTGGACAAAATTCGAACAACATGGAACTTGAATATCATGAAGGCTGAAGCGCCTAAACTTCCAGATCATATAGATAGAGATCCTGTTAGACCAAGAAAAGATTGGAATGAGTCATCAGATCCGTTTGGGATGGTTCGTATTTCCATAGATGCAGGGATAAGCACAATTCCTAGCAGTCTTTCTTTATCCGAATGGATAATCTCTCAAGCGAAGGTAAAGGAATTGGCAATTGGAGAAATTCAAATCAATAATGATTCCACAACAGTGGATGTACATTCAGAATCTGCTCAAAGGGTTCTAGAAATAATTGAGCGAAGAGAATTCAATGGAATAAAGTTGAAGCCAAGTCTACAAAATAATTGATTATTCTTCTTCATCATTCCAATTTAATTGAGGCCTAATCCAATTAATGAAGAGAATCGATGCCCCGATTAAAAAGAGACGGATGCCTCTACCTTTTGCATCTTCATACTCGGAAACAATTCTAATACATGCAGCCGAAATAATATCTGTACAAGACTCCACAGATGAACTATCGACCACACTCATGAAAATCCAAACACCAGAAATGCATAGAATCGAGGATACAGACAACCAAGCAACCCTCGGAGCATCAGAACCCAAACCCTTCAAACTAGACTCGAACGATATACCCGCAAATTGAGGGACTCTTTTCCAAAATACACTAACCTGATCACGCGCATTTGTAAGCTTAAACCAAATGCTCCATCCAATTACTAATACAATCAATGAACCATATTTCAAAACAAAATTATGGAAAATAAACAATGGCTCTTCACAACCAAAATCACCTCCATTCATCCCCCCACATCCACTTACTGCTAATGGGTATAGGACGATTAATCGGATCATATTCAAGACAAAAATGATGGCAGAAGCAATGCCCAAGTGCTTCATTTTTGTTTTGATATCAAATGAGGGAGTCAATAACATCATCATTCCTAAAAAGAACAATTCGTGTAAACCAGTACATTCATCCGAGACATACAAAGGAACGACTCCAGAATAAAAAGTAGGATGAAGAAGATTTACCTGTGTCATGGGGCCAGTCTGATGTGCTATTAATTCAGCAGAACCAGGCCAAATGATGTTTGAAATTGTAGACCACAACCATGCTTCAACTAGCTGTAATGGGAGCAATGTATTTGCAGGTTCAATCATCCATCTGAACAAAACTTCTCCAAATAATAAAACAATCACTAGAACGAATACTGAACCCAACATTCGCATTAATTCAGAGATTGGGATATCGTCACTCGGCTTCCCCAATGACTCCCTCATGGCACGACATCCGGTGTAGAAGGTTTGAATCTGACCCGATGAAGCCACTCAAAGAGCAACAAAGTACAACGATTGAAAAACGGGAGTCTCTACCGCATTACATGACTGAGGTTCACCGCATAGATGTTCTCGGTTTCCATTGTCCAGTTCCTGTTCATGAAGCACGTAAAGCACTGAAGACAATGGATGATGGACACGTCCTTGAATTAGTATCCGATGACCCGGAAACACTTCATGACATTCCTGCCCTAATCGCCAGACTAAATGTCACATTAGAATCCGTTGAAGAAAATTCGGGTGAATACACATTTCGAATAATAAATTCAGTTGACTCACCCCCAATTACAACAATACGTATGGATGAAAACATTCCTGCAGATGCTCTTCTTCCAACATCTCACGGCGATTTTCGAATCAGAGTATTCCATGAAGAGAATGGATTGGATCATGTTGCACTAACCCTCGGTGATATGGAAGGGCCAGATCCGCTTCTAGTTCGAGTACATTCCGAATGCCTAACTGGAGACGCATTCAGTAGTTTGAGATGTGACTGTGGGCCTCAACTCGATGCTGGTCTACAAGAAATTGCAGAGCGTGGATGGGGCGCTCTAATTTATCTACGGCAGGAAGGCAGGGGCATCGGTCTTCATGCGAAAATTCAAGCATATCATTTACAAGATAAAGGAGCTGATACATTAGATGCAAATCTACATCTTGGCCTACCAGGAGATGCTAGAGATTATGAAATTGCAGCTGAAATCCTAAAATCAATCGGCGCAACAAGAATCTCTTTACTAACAAACAATCCAGATAAAGTAAAGCAACTCCAAGAACATGGAATTAATGTAGTCGAAAGGAAATCATTGATTGTAGGAATTGGAGAAAGTAACAAAGATTACCTGAAAACCAAACTAGAAAGAATGGGTCACGAGATAAAAGAGTCCGAACTCGATGGTTGAGCATCTATGAATGGTGGTGGGCCCGCCCAGATTTGAACTGGGGTCTAATGGTCCCAAACCATCAAGTATAGGCCAAACTAACCCACGGGCCCGTATTCTGCTCGACCTGACATCTACCCATGAAGGTTACTAAAGAAGTCGGAATTTTCCAGAAGGTAATCTGAGAACCATTCCCTCGATTTCTGATTTTTCTAACCATTCTAATACAACAGACCTAGGTACATCATAAGAATTAGATTTCAAAAAAAGCGAATCAACATCTATTATTCCATTTTCATCAGTTGCTGATTGAATTAATTCGAGAGGGTCAAATGAATGAGAAATAGGATTTGAAAACGGATCACGCTTCCCACTCAAAATTTTCTCCAATTCTTTCCGTATCTCAGGTGGAGTGTTTTGCATACCAACTGCATTGGCCATTATTTGAGAATCATTGAATTCCTGAACGATAGAAAGACCCTCTCTTGAACCACAGTGCCCACATACCATTGATTTCTGTCCTTTCTTTGCACCACTAAATCTATGACAGGAATCACAACGGAACATGACCCATCTAGGACCAGACATGAAACGAGATTGAATCGATAGTGTTTGATGAATTGGGTCAGAAAGAGAAATCTCCTCCTCCACTACCCCCGCCATCAGAACGTATCCCACCAGAGAATGATGAAAAATCACGGGCTCTACCTACTGGACCCCCAATGCCAAGGCTATCTGGGAGAATCAATGCTGCAATTACTGCCCCATGGTGTTCCTCTCCCGAAGTAACTTCATCAACTGCTATTTGGTGTTCGATAATTTCCAAATCCCTACTAGCTAAACGTCGTTGCATCTGCCTCTTTAGCATCAACTCAGTCTCTTCATAATCCAAGTTTGAGGAAACAGTAGTCACAATCGCAACCTCTTCTCCCTCAGGGGTAGTGCACCTAGCCCAACCTGCTCCAGCACATGCAGTAGAACCATTCCAAGATATGCTGACCGAATAATGACATTCAACCAAACTACCCATTGGCAAAGACCTAGGAGTTTCAGGAGCAAATCCCATTGGAAGCATTGCCCCTTGGACTTGAACTAAACGACAATCTCCGAGCCCTAATTCAACCAAGCATTGGTCAAATGCATCTTCCTCTGACTCACCCCATGGAGCAACTGCAGTCATTAGCCAACCACCAGAAGGAACTCCTGAATTAGTGCTAGAAGGAGTAGATTTTGTTTGTCGCTCAGAACCACCTATGGTGAAGTCCATAGTATGCGGATAACCTCCGGGTTCATCAACGAGGGGGTCGGTGGCTTGCCAATGACCACCATTTCGAATGGAGCGATGCCACGACTGGCAGCCATTCTATTCTGTAGCGGTTGGGTTCTTGGATTTCTAGGTTTTTTCGATCTAATTTCAGAATCAATTTCAATGTTCGGTGCAATTTTCCTGTGGATTTTATCAGCGCTCATTCTCATCATGGACAGAGTGAATACATATCAAAATGAACATAGATTATTGCAATCATCGTGGGAAGATTTTGACGGAGATATTGATGCTGATGTTTCTCCTCTACCTGACCCTACAGATGTAGGGCTCGACCTACCTCTATGATTAGAGTAGGCGAAGAGTCTCAAGATTCTGAGGGGCTGCCGCTCTAACCTTGAATGTCTCACTCAGTGTCTTTCTAAACTCATTACATACAGTATCATCACCATGATGACAAATTATTCTGCGCGGCTTTGGATTCAATGCATTGACATAATCTAGTAATTGACGACGATCGGAATGCCCTGAGAATCCATCAATAGTCACAATGTCACATTTTACATCTACCATATATGATTGGCCGTCATTTGAAAGTTGTACCTCGGAATAACCTTCCTGAAGACGCCTACCAAGGGTGTTTGATGCTTGATATCCCACAAAAGCTAGCGTAGCCCGATCATTCGGCGCCCAATGTTGTAAATAATGTAGAATCGGTCCTCCAGTCATCATTCCACTAGTTGCAAGTACAATACATGGAGATGGATCGAGAACTATTTGTTCTCTTCTCTGCCTAGAATCCACTGTCTTAAACCATGGAGAATTGAATGGATTATCCTCTCCACCCCGTAGTACCTGCTGCCTCAAATCACGATTAAGGAAATTAGGATGAGAGGCATGTATAGCAGTGGCCTCCGAAATCATCCCATCTAACCAAACAGTGCATGGTTCACTTGTGAAATCATCAGATTTGAATAATTGATCTATGGCAACCATCACTTCCTGAGAACGGCCAACTGCAAATACAGGACAGAAGATTTTTCCACCCTTTCCAAGTGTTCGACGGATTAAATCTTGAAGTTCTTCAGTTGCTTCTTGTCTTGTAGGCTGAAATGAAGCGCGACCGCCATATGTTGATTCAATAACCAATGAATCAACCCGTGGGAAACGTACTGTTGCAGCATCGAAAAGCCATGATTTCTCATACTTGATATCGCCAGAAAACAACAATCGATGCAAGTGCTTATCTTCACCAATCTCAAGATAAACAGAAGAAGACCCCAATATGTGTCCTGC
>DASCRU010000081.1:0-3113 GCA_034400015.1 Candidatus Thalassarchaeaceae archaeon
CATGACGATGGTTACCACATAGATGGACAGGTCATGAGTGGCAATCAATTAGTTGAAACATATGCAACATGGTCGGATAAATATCCAATTGTTTCCATCGAAGATCCTTTTGGGGAAGATGATTGGGCATCTTGGGCAACCTTGACCGCAGAAATTGGGGGCCAAGTACAGATTGTTGGAGATGATCTCTTCGTTACTAATGTAAATCGATTAAGTGATGGTATCGAACGTCGTTCTGCTAATGCAATTCTAATCAAGCCCAATCAAATTGGGACTGTTACTGAAACTCTTGAATGCATAGAAATGGCAAAGAGTAATGGATTTGGAACTGTAATGAGTCATCGTTCAGGTGAAACCAGTGATAATACAATTGCTGATTTGGCTGTTGGATCCAGAACTGGGCAAATAAAAACAGGCGCTCCTGCTCGATCTGATCGGACTTCGAAATACAATCAATTACTTCGAATTTCAGAAACTTGTGGGGAATTTCTCCCACCATTCTAATTACAAAAGCCAATTTTTGAGACGTTGTAATCCTTCTGTGATTTGATTCTCATCTGTCGCGTACGAAACACGGACATGCCCCTCCCCTCCTTGAATCAAAGATCCGGGAATCAATTGAACACGGGCTTCCTGAAGTGCTTTATCTGCAAATTCAACGTCAGACATTCCAGTTCCAGTGATATCAATAAATGCATAAAATGCTCCTTCAGGGGAACGAAGATGAAGACCTGGTATTTCCTCAATTCCTTCGCAAAGAAGTGTTCTACGCTTGAGATATTGTTCACAAAATTCACCTAGAGGTTTGTCCTGTTTCAATGCTACTTCGGCGGCTGGCATCAAAAATGTAGGAACGTGTGAATTTGCATTTGCTTGACAAGCGAATGCTGCATTCATAACTTCATTTGGACCTGTCAAAACCCCTAATCTCCAACCTGTCATAGCAAAAGATTTGGAGAACCCCGTTACAACTAGTGTTCTATCTGCTCCTCCAGGTAGTGATGCAGGTGAAACATGTGGCCAATCACTCCAAACCAAACGAGCATATATCTCGTCACTGATTATCCAAAGATCATGTTCAACCGCTATTTCCACGATCTCTTGTATCTCATCGGGCGTGTAAACCGCTCCAGTTGGGTTATTTGGTGAATTTATGAGGATGCACCTAGTTTTCTCAGTTATTGATTGGCGCATATTTTCGAAATCAGGATGAAAGTTTTCATCTGTAGAGGTGAAAATAGGGGTAATACCCAGAAGGGTAGCTTGACCTTCATATGTTGGCCAAGCTGGAGCGGGAATTAACATCTCATCTCCCGGTTCCATTGTTACCATCATCGAATAAAGCAGTGCTTGCTTAGCACCTGGAGTTATCATTACGGTTTCAGGCGTGGTGTTTAATTTCCAAAGACGATTGATTTGATCGGAAACTTTTGTACAAAGTTCCATTGAACCCGGGCCACGTGTATAATGCGTTTCTCCACGATTGAGCGCAGCAATTGCAGCATCTACCACTGGACGAGGGGTGTCAAAACCAGGTTCTCCAACTGTCCATCTCACTACATCTTCAGGGGGCCGAATCATGTAAGCTGCGAAACCAAGGCCAAGGCCATTGAAACGAGATGGTACCGATGGCATGTAAGGGGCAGATGGCGTTCCTTTATCTCTTTACTCTGTCAAATAGTCAGGAGAACTTCGAAGCGAAACCTTCACCCTCCTTCGGGAAGTGGAGAGGGTGGGAGTAACATGTCAGAGATACCTGCCGAACTGCGATACACGAAAGAACATGAATGGATACGCATTGAGGGGGAAGAAGTGATTGTAGGAATCACAGATTATGCACAAAATGCATTGACTGATGTTGTATGGGTTGAAATTGATCAAGATCTTGAAGGAACAGAAGTTGTAGAAATGGAAGCTTTCTGCTCTGTTGAATCAGTGAAATCAGTGAGTGAAATCTATTCGCCGATTGCAGGTTCCATTGTTTCATTCAACATGAGTTTGGAAGATGCACCTGAACAACTCAACACATCACCATATGAGGAGGGTTGGATTGCACGGATTCGCCCTCATAATCTTGAAGATCTGGAAAATCTGCTTGATGCTGAAGGTTATGCTAATGTCGTTGGAGAGTGATGGTTTTCGTGGATGCTGATGCATCACATATTCCCCATTCAATATACATCGATGGTTCCTGTATAGAGAACAGAAATGTAGGACCCAATACTGCTGCTGGTTGGGGATTTGTTGTGGTAAGAGGAGATAGAGGGCTTGGAAAGGGTTCGGGGGATCTAATTCATGAAGAATCGGGGAAGGTTGTAACTGATGAAAGTGATGGGGAATGGCTTGGAGCTGAAGTCGGATCCAATAACACTGCTGAATTATCTGCAATGATTTGCGCTCTAAAATGGGTTATTACGAAGTGTCCAAATTCAGAAATTACAATTAGGGCTGATTCAATGTATGCTCTTAGAATTACAGATGGTTCATGGAAAGCCAAAGAAAACAAAACTCTTGCATCCAGATCTCAATCAATGTGGAATGAAGCAAAAAGTTTGGTCAATCTTGAATCCGCTCATGTAAAAGCACATTCAGGGCATAGATGGAATGAAAGAGCTGATCATTTAGCCTTCAGAGCTCAATCTGATGATGTTGCAATTCCGCTACAATTTTGGAAGCCTGGTCAAAGATAATTATTCCTCTTCGTCACCTAAGCCTCCATCAAATACCAACCAAGCATATATTGCAAGTAATAATATCAACAGACCATAAAGAGTTAGAACTAGTGCAGTCGGTTTTGCAAACCATGTTTGTAATGGATTCCCAATCAACCAAGAACACATTAGAGTCCCGAAACCAGCAAGAAAAAGTCGGGAAGTGGAACGTTGGGGGTTTTTCCATAGGTGGAGAGCAGGAATTAGGCCATGAAAGCCGAAGGTTCTAGCAAACCATGCACGATATAGGAGATATGAACCAACCAATCCACCTATTCCTCGAGAAAAACCTTCATCCGCCCATGGGCCCTCAAATCCAAAACCAAATGGGAGAGTATTCAGAAGCAATAAGAGGCCTGAAAATACCTCTAAACGAACGTCAATTGGTTCGAATGAATGATT
>DASCRU010000082.1:0-2991 GCA_034400015.1 Candidatus Thalassarchaeaceae archaeon
ATATCCAACGGCCGTCTGTCTTTAAGAAATCAGCTTCATCAACACCTTGCTCTTGGTTATTGGTGCCAGAGAAATCAGTTCCTTGAACTGGATCACTACTACCCGAATTAGCCTCACTTCCTCCAACTGAAGGTGCGGACGTAGAATCGGAACCTGCATCATCAAATGCAACTCCTTCGGCAACTGCTCCTACCATCATATCATCTGAACGATAAAAATAGGAATCTGTCCAATGCCAATATGCATTTTGATCTAATGAGACTAGAGACTCTTCGAAAGCAGCGTCACGAAGATCCTGAAGTAGATTATCACAAGCGTCGTATTGAATTAATGCCGGAGATGAACGGGACCTTTCTCCTAAATCTAGTGACGGATAATCCTCTTCTAAATCCTCTATTTCACCTATTACATCCTCAAACGCTTGAAGACAACCTGAAAGGCCCCCTGCGAGAAGAATCAAAGTCAAAGCAAAGGCATTCAAACCACTGTTCATGAGTTAAACCATAACCTGTTAGGATATGAACGCCTTGGTTCTTTGAATCATATCCGGACGCGGATTGAAGAACAACCCCTACCTTTGGGGAATGAGTACGATGGGGGCGGGCGACGAAGATGTGGATTCCCTCGCAGCACAATCGGACGATGAAGAGAAGTTTCGTGGTTCAGCAAAAACGGTCATAGAGACCTGTATGCAATTACGAGGGCATGAGAATCTATTGATAATCACAGACCCTAAAACAGCGGAAATTGGCCAGGTACTCTACGAAGCTGGTTCGCAGGTTTCCGATCGTGTACTTATGGTGATGATGCCGAGTACTCACAGACATGGGCAAGAACCTCCTGCTCCTGTTGCTGACCTAATGAGAAGGCAACATGTTGTGATTGCAGCTACTCGATACTCATTGACCCACACAAGAGCCAGATTAATTTCTTCAAAAGATGGTGCTCGAATTGCCACCATGCCAGGCGTAACAAGATCGATGTTTGTCGAAGGAGGGATGACTGCTGACTTCGATGCATTACAGACCCATATTGCTGGCATGGCTAAAATACTAAGGAAATACAGGGATATTATAATCAAGAATAGTGATGGAGATTCATTGGAATTTACAATCTCCGGTCGTTGGAATCTAGAGGACAATGGAATCTGTAATCGGCCTGGGCAAGTAACGAATTTACCCGCCGGAAAAATCTTTGCAGAAGTCAAGAAAGAAAGTGTAAATGGAGTAATAAAAATCAATGGAACTTGGGACTCAATTTCGCTTGATGAACCGATATGTATCATTGTTGACGAAGGGAGAATTGTAGACATTCAGGCCGCAGAGAAAGGAGTTCTGAATGAACCGATTTTGGAATTCATAGGCGAAAACATGGATAAGATGAAGATAGTTGAATTCGGATTTGGTATGAATCCAATGGCACGAATCTCAGGAAGTGCTCTTGAAGATGAGAAGGTGTTAGGAAGTTGTTACATCGTTCTTCAACAACCGGCTTCAAGAGGTTCACCTGAACTTAGAGCAACTGGAATTCTGATGGATTCAACTGTGATGCTCGGTGAACACAATCTAATCGAAAACGGAAAATTCAACGAATAATCAAATCAATGAGTTTGAACAAACGGGACAATGCCGCCAATGATGTTCCACTCCAATCCCACAAGATGCACAGTGAACACCGGTCTGAATTGTAGACCGAATCCCGGGAATACCGCCTCCTCTAACTTTACCTGTACCTGCTAACCGAGGAGTAGGGGCTGCAGGAGAACCAAAAGTTGGCTGACCCGAAGAAACTGCACCGAAGCTAGGATTGCCACTAGGTGATTCAAAAGAAGGATTTTTGAACGGTTTTGACGAACCTACTGGAGCTCTAGCAGGAGCCAACATCGATGGTGTTGGGGTTGGTTGAGGAGTGTCTGCAAGTTCTGTTGATGTAGGTACAGACGATTCTGCTGCTGCGAAGGCTGACCCAAGTACATCTTCTTCATGAAGATTAGAGGGCTGTTGAGAAGGAACAGTAGGTTGAACTGAAACTTCTGATGATGTTGAGAAGGCCGCTGCTAATGCATCATCGGCAGCAGATGATGTAGGGGGATGTGATGCCGCAGGTATTTCCTGAATTGTTGGATCTTCTTCCGAAGAAATCATTCCTACTACGGCTACTGGTTCTGAAGGTGGGTCCGTTTTTGGCAAATCTTTCGGAGCCTCGATGACTTTCATAGCCACATTAGTCGTTCCCAAAACAGATAACCCTCCGACTTCCAAGGTCTCCTTCGCCTTCTTCAAAACTTGATCGAGTTGATGATGCAATGCAATCAATCGTACTCTATTGGTATCTGGATCATCCACCATCTCATTGAACGCAGCTAAGTAGATGTCTAATTCCTTGATACCACCAATTGTATGGCCTATCGATAACATCTTCAAAAGACGAAATGGATCATTGAATGCATCAATTGCATTTCTTTCTTCAATTGGAATTCCGGGATCGGTTCCTTGGTTTCCTTCAGAGTCTTCTTGGCCCAGATACAAACGAAGGCCATCGGTCATTGTGAATATCTCAAAAGGGCCTGAAAGAAGATAGTAAATCTCACCAGATTCGCATTCAAGTCTCTGTGAGACGACATCGAAATCGAATGAATCGGTTAGCAATAAGTCACTGGTTAGAGTGAGAAATTCTCCTAGACCATTAAGGCGGTCAGTCGTGTTCAGACGCATGATTAAATCGGCAGTCTTTGTTACTCCGAAATAGGCTGATGTCTCATCAACATCGATCCCGTCAGAAGGTAGGGATGCCCCATCAATTTCAACCTCCGACATGTATCTCCCTCTGTTCCCGCTGGACAATCCTTCTTGAATCAATCGTTGTCGTCCTTAATTATCGAGCTGCATCCAAAATGAATCGAGATTGCTCGGCTGACCATCCATCACCTCTCTGAAGACGTCTCAGTATCTCTCTATCTTCAGAACCAGAAGACAACATGGATTTTGCAGC
>DASCRU010000083.1:0-4848 GCA_034400015.1 Candidatus Thalassarchaeaceae archaeon
ACTCGTACTCTAATCTAATTCTATATCCATGGGGGCATTGTACAGATTGCGAAACCACTGATCATGATTTCTTGGTTTATCATGGGGATCAGATGGCTGTGATGACGAATTATGATAATATGCAATCATCCGACCTTTATCCTACCACAGGTGATTTCTGTGATTGGCACTATGGGGTGCATAATTCGTATTGTTACACTATGGAGATTGGTGGCAATGATGACGGATTCCATCCGCATCCCGACAGGATTGACCATATCTCTACCTTGAATCTTGGAGTTCCATTTTACATGATTGAGATTGCAGATGATCCTGCATTCCGAGCTGTATTCGGATTGGGAATGGATCAAGTCCAATGGATGCAATCTCCATCGAATATCACTATTCCAGAAGACGGAGATATTCCAATTGAGTTGTGTCTTCATCCAAACTTCCCATTCACGAACGATGTCAATCGAACACATGTGATGTGGCGTCAAGTGACACCGACAAGGATGCAGGATGATTTCGGACCAACAGAGTGGAAAGAGGAACAAGGTTGGAGCATGTCACCTTTCGAACAGACCACCATTTCGTGTCAACTTCTAGATGGTTCAAATGGGACTGCTGTTATTTCCAATATTCCAATTCCAAGTACTAGCGTAGGAGAGATCCATTATCGAGCAATGCTTGGAACGTTAAACGGGGCATTCCCAATCAATTATCCAGCACCAGGTGAAGTTGCCGGAGATTATTATGTTCTTCCAATTCCATATCGTGCAGGCTTTGGGAGTTCAATGTTGGCTTTGTTCATGTTCATTATTGTTGCAGGAGTTGTTTGGGGCGGACTCGCGTTCACTTTGAAAGAAATGTTCAGTGGTGATGATGAAGACGAAGATCAAACTGAAATTGTTGAAGAAGCAATGGAAAAATCAAGAACGCCGGCAGATTTCGGTTCGATGACGGTTGTCCAACTTCGGGCGTTGTTGGTTGAACGTGGTTTACCTTCTTCAGGAACGAAAGCGGTTTTGATTGATCGATTGAAGGGAGCTTGAGAGATATGTCTGGAGATACCTTTGGTGGCCGTATGGGGCTAATTTTCGCAACCATTGGCGCAGCAGTTGGAACTGGAAACATCTGGCGATTTCCACGAATGGTGGGAGCCAATGGGGGAGGTTCTTTCCTCGTTCCATGGCTAATTTTCCTTTTTGTGTGGTCTGTACCTCTTGTAATTGCAGAATTCGCCATTGGTAAGAGGGCACGTACCGGAACGGTTGGAGCATTCAGAATCTTTGCAGGAAAGCGGTTTGCATGGATGGGATTGTGGACGGCTTGGATTTCTACAGCCATTGGATTCTACTATGCAGTGGTGACTGGTTGGTGCATCAAATATTTCTCAATGGCAATTTCTGGAGGATTAGGTTCGGAAGTTGATACCACTTTGGTTTGGAATTCCTTCTTAGAAGATTGGTCCCAAGTAGTTCTGTTTCAATTTCTAGCAGTGGTAATCACGACAGCAGCAATTTGGAAGGGTGCAAAGGCAATTGAGAAGGTCAATGTCGTGTTGATGATTTCTCTTTTCATTCTTCTTTTCGCCGCACTTTTCCTTTCGATAATTATGGATTATTCAGACAATGGTGTACTAGATGGATTCGTTTACATGTTTAGTATTCAACCTGAATATCTCCTACAACCACAGACTTGGATTTCAGGCTTATCTCAATCTGCTTGGTCCTGTTCTGCTGGAATGGGCATGGCAATCACATACGCTGTGTATATGCGTAAGGATGAGGATACAACATTGAATGCAGCAACAATGTGTTTAGCCAACAATAGCATCAGCATTATTGCAGGTCTAACAGTAATGATGGCAATATTTTCTGTTGTTGAGGATCCTCTTTCAGCAGTTAGTGGAGGTTCAAGTGCAATCACCTTCCTTGTTCTCCCAGAGGTATTCGCTCAAGCACCCGGTGGGCCAATCATGCAATTGGCAATGGTAACGATGTTTTTCTTGGCTCTATCCTTTGCTGCACTTACCTCGATGATTTCTACTGTTGAGTTGTGTGTTCGAAACTTTGTTGATCATGGGGTAGAACGTAGTTCTGCTGTTGGTTTCACAAGTTGTGCTCTTTTCATCCTTGGTCTGCCGAGTGCAGCATGGTGGATTCTTATGGATGAAAGCACAGGTGTTTCTTTCCCTCAATTCCTTGAGGTTCAAGATCACATCTGGGGATACGGATTAATGTTCAGCGGTCTCTTCATTGCTTACTCAATATGGAAGTATGGTTGGAATCGATACAAGGTTTGGCAAGATGAAAATGATATCGAAGGCTTCCATTTCCAAGATTATCTCGATCATGGTGTCTCCTCCTTTAGAGACGATTTCATCAACACCGGAGACAATGATTGGTGGATTGGAAAATGGTGGGACTACATCATGTATCTTGGCTTCCCGATAATGTTCACCGTTTTGATGGGCTCTTACTTCATCGATTTGTTGTTGAATGTAGACAGCCCATGGGATCCAACCAATCCGAAGGGAATTACCATTGTTCTGCTCTTTTGGGGCATTACTGCAAGTCTCTTCTTATTCCTCAATCGTTGGCTCGTTGATCGCCCTCTTTACAGAAATGTTCCAGAGGGTGCAGATGTTTCCATTGATACCTTACCAGGTGGTGAAGATGACTTGATCATGGATGTTGCCGATCGATGGGATGATTCAGATTTAGAAGCACCCCCATCTGCAGTGTTAACCGCTGAACTCGCTTGATATGAGAAGCGTGAAGGTCTTCGCACTCTTCCGATTACCATGGACCCATGGACCATGCACATTGCAGAGGTCGGGGTTTTCGATGCGAATGCGGCAGCTTTGGATATTCAAACAAGTGATTTGATGGAAGCAGCAGGACAGGCTCTTGCAACTGAAGTTTCTCGAATTGCTGAAGGATTAGACGGTGCAGAACATCGAGAAATTTGGGTGCTTTGTGGGCCTGGAAATAACGGAGGTGACGGTTTTACCGCTTCGATCGCTCTTCAAGAGATGGGTCATCCAGTTCGAATTATAGCTACTAATGTAGTTCAAAAATCTGAGGCTGCTGAATTTCATAGGCAGAGATGTAGGGAAGCAGGGATAATCGTCGATGTTTGGCCCTTGGTTCCTAAGGATTCGAAACCTCGTCTTTTGGTTGATGCTTTACTTGGTTCAGGATCATATGGGGGGGAACCTAGGGGGGACGTTTCTGCAGTGTTGGATTGGGTTCGTCCTCATTTAGAAAATGTGTCTGTAGTCGCTTGCGATCTTCCAACTGGGTTTGCTACTGATGCGATGATTCCTGCAGTCTCAACAGTTACATTTCATGCAGAGAAATTAGGAATGCGAACGTTAGATGGGGCATTCCATCCAAGTCTTGGACGCTTATGTGTGGCACCTTTACCATGGCCCGATGAAGTGATGGATTGTGGACCAGGAGATGCTTTACGATTTCCACCCATGGATATTGATGCGCGTAAAGGAGACCGGGGACGCCTTCTGATTATTGGAGGAGGACCATATCATGGAGCCCCAATTCTTTCTGGAGATGCAGCCGCTCGTTGTGGATGTGATTTGGTTCATGTTGCAATGCCTAAAGACGCTCGTTCAAGAGTAGAATGGCCTCCACATCTTATTCCAGAATCAATTCCTGATGAGGTATCTCTGACCATGGCATCTGTTGAACACCTCATTGGCAGGGTTCTTTCAGGTCGTGGAGTTCAGGCCATAGTGATCGGTCCAGGTCTAGGGAAGGGAAAGGAAACGATTCAAGCAGTCGTTCGTCTATTGCATATTGCTGCTGAAGGACAGGTCCCAGTTGTCATTGATGCAGATGCAATATCAGCGCTACCAAAAGGCTCCTGGCCAAACAAATTACGGGGAATAGCCACTCCTCATGCCAAAGAAGCAGAAGGATGGATTGGTCAAGAAATCGCTGCAATCAGACCTCATTTGGATGTTGAGAACGATCCCGAAGGTCGTGTTGTAATCGTAACTGGTTCAGTTGATCGCTTGATTGGACCGTTCGGAAGAGGTTGTTTGGCAACAGGTGGCCACCCTAGGATGGCTACAGGAGGTACAGGTGATTTGTTGGCAGGATTATGTGGTGGATTACTAGCACAGGGGATGGACCCTTGGCCTGCAGCACGCTTAGCTTGCGCACTCTTGCGCACTGCAGGAGAGGAGGCTGTGGCATCAAAGGGGCCCGGACTCGTAGCAGGAGATGTCCCGGTTCACATCGCTGAGACATTAGCGAAGTGGATTTGAGGCTACTTTTTCCCATTTCCATTTAGTATCAGAGAGGTTCCGGGGATTATGGGCTTGGGTCCGAGAGGCTGGATTGCTGTTGGTGCCTGGGTGTCTCTAATCCTGGTCCCTATCTTTCACTTCTATTGGCGAAGATGGGACCGTCCTAGTAAGGCAGCACAAGAAGAAATGGATCGTAGGAAACACGAGTTAGAAGTCCGAAGAGCATTCGAAATAGAGGATATGAAACTGAGAGCAGAGGAAGCAAAACAAGCGAAAATGGAATTAGAACAGCGGAAGAGAGTGATGCCCGTATCGATTGATTCAGAAGCACTGGATGATGCATTTGGTCAACTGGACATGGAATCCAATACTGCATCAAAAATTCAGGAACCACAAGAGATTGATATCCCGAAGATCCAGGAAATGCTGGATTCTCTCCCAGAAGTTGAGGAGGAGTTTGTTTCTCCAGATACTGGCCCGATTCATGTAGAGCTTCCCAAGACTACACAAATTGATGAAGAACCCGAACCTACTGAGGAAGAAGTAGAACCGGCACCGAACCTGGAATCTTGGGAAGAAACTGATTGGTG
>DASCRU010000084.1:0-3990 GCA_034400015.1 Candidatus Thalassarchaeaceae archaeon
ATTCAATCTCACGCATTCATTTGTGAATTAGTAACCATTGGAGAAGACTGTTTCATCAGCCATGGCGCGATGTTCATCAATGATACATTCAGTTCAGGTGGCCCTGCACAAGGGGACCAATCTAAATGGCAATCAACCACAATTGGAAACCGAGTAAGCATTGGAACAAATGCTACAATAATGCCAGTCAATATTTGTGATAATGTTGTAATTGGAGCAGGATCTGTTGTAACCAAAGATATCACAGAATCAGGAACTTATGCTGGCAACCCAGCAAAAAAGATGTGAAGATCACTCTTGTAATTGATTTTCAAAACCAGTAGCTTGTAAAGCCAATTCTACCCGTTTCATTCCATCTAAACCGACATCTCCACCATTCAAAGTCGGACCCGTACGTTGACCAATTGAACGTAGGACAAAATCTCTTAATTCAGCAGTAAGGGCTTGTTCTCCATCTGGAATGTCAATCCATTCTCGAGGAGCAGATCCAAACCCCCCAAATTCCTCTCCATGCGCATCATTTGGATGGCGATGTAACCACAATCCATGGTGTTCAAGATAATCTAGCGATATACTTCCATCAGTTCCAATGATTTGCAATGCTCTTACTTTGCCCCGAATTCTACTTCTCCAAGAGAGCTCTACAAATGCTACAACATCATTTTCAAAAATCATTTGCAATGAAGCATGATCTTCAATTCCAGAAATATTGGATTCTGTCGCCACACCCACTATTTTTTCTGGCTCCTCCCCAAGAATATCACAACAGATATCAAAATCATGAATTCCCAATGCAGCAATAACCCCATTATCGGGCCGCGGCTCTCTTGTTGCAAGACGTTCACTAATGATATGCCTTACAGTTCCAATCTCTCCATTTTTTACTAATTCTGCAGCCTTCCTTACTCCAGAATGGTGCCGGAAAACATGTCCAACCAATAGTAAACGCCCCGTTTCATTAGCAACTTGAATCACATCTTTAGCTTGTTTGGTATTCATGGCAAGAGGTTTTTCCACTAAAACATCCAAACCCATTTTCATTAACGAATTAGCGAGATTTGCATGGCTAGGAGTTGGGGTGGCTATAGTTACCATTGTGACCCCCATATCAGAGAGGGAGAGGGCATCAATTGCAAATTCACAATCAAATTCGTTACCAATTTCCATAGCCCGTTGTTGGTTTGAATCACAAACAATTACTCGCTTTACCAATCCTTCATCCCGCAATGCGCAGAACGTACGAACATGGTTTCGACCCCAATAACCCGTCCCCACTACACCAACAACAACCATTTCTCTCATTTCTGCCGTAGTCTTTGACTTCAAGACCCTGTCGGATTACCCCTATCCCAAATTTCTACAAAATTATCCCCCTTTCTCAATCGTCACAATTTTCCCATATGCGCCAGTCGCGAAATCATGCGCCTAGCCCCCTTGGTCTTGGCCCTCCTATTTTTTTGCTCAACATTATCTGGGTGTTTTGGCCAGAATGAAGAAATTATAGGCACAAATTACAATGATTATCCTGAAATTTGGGACCGTCATTTATTGGATTGGAATACTTCTGGATCTTACAGTTTAGTTCTAGAGCCAGGCCCCTATTCTCCTTTACCTGTCCAAGAAGCCCTAATTCCAGTAGATACATCTCAAGTTTGGGAAACAGGCCCCTCTTCTGCAGAAGTACACCTGTCATTTTGGTTACCTAACAATACAGAAACGGGAGATAAAGTGCCTGTGATTGCAGTAATTTCACCATATTTTTCCTATGGACAACAAGGTTCAGAATCAACACCAACCAATATTGTTGGAGCGGGGCGAGGAGAATTCATTTTCGAAAACTTCGTTCCCCATGGCTATGCCTTTGCTCAAGTTGCGGTTTTTGGTACCGAAGAGAGTAGTGGTTGCTTCGATTATAGGGGAGCTGGAGAAGGACTAGGGATTCATGCTGCAGTTGAATGGTTAGGGGCCCAGGATTGGAGCAATGGAAATGTTGGCCTTTATGGAAAATCATACGAAGGAGCAACTCAATGGGAAGCAGCAGCTATGGGGAGTGAATATCTCAAAACCATAGTTCCAATTTCAGGCACAACAGCCCTTCATCCATTGTTGTACAAGAACGGTAGTGCAGAAGCACGTTCTCAAGTCATGCACATGAATTATTTTTCTAGTACAGTAGATTACAATGAAGATGATTTGGATAATGTTTGTCCAGATATTGCTGAAGGGTTATTTGCAGGCCCAGTAACATATATCGGTGGAGAAATGGACCCATATATGGAAAATTATTATGATGAACGAAGCCATATTGACAAAGCATTCAACAATTGGAATGGGAGCATATATTGGGTTCAAGGAATGCAAGATTGGAATGTAGATCCACATCAAGTTTTCAGTGGCCCTCCTGGAACTAATTGGTATACAGATTATCTTGAATCAGGTTACGAAGTTCGTGGCATTCTAGGTCAGTGGGGTCACGACTATCCAGATCAATGGCAGAAACATGATGATATTGACAGTGGCTATGGTGGAGAAGCATACCACAACATGACTAGGTGGGATTGGGCACAAGACCTCTTTGAATGGTTCGAATATTACCTTCAAGAGAGAGGAACAAAACCCGACATGATTGCCCAAATACAACGAAATGACGGTCAATGGAGAATTGAAGATGTTTGGCCACCCCAAGATACAGAACCCCTCACACTCGATCTTGGCGATTGTGAGTATGAAGGGTCCTTTGTTGGTGGTGGAGTTCCTGTAGTGGGTGGAGGGCAAACAGTTACCATAGATTGTCTTGATATCAATTCCGATAGAGAATTACATATTTCTGGGCTAATTACTGCCCATCTTACAGCAGTTCCCGCTTTTGACGGAGGCCAGATTTTTATTGAAATGCAAGATGGCGAATCAGGTATGCGAATTGGACATGCAACCATGGATATTCGTTACCATGCAGGAGGCTCAGAACCACAGACAGTTATTCCAGGACAAGAAGTAGTCATGATGATGGAATTTCAAGGAATAGATGCCTTAATTCCATCAGGTAATGGTATTACTTTCGTTTTGTCTGATACGGGGGAAGATTACCTAGCCCCAGCGTGCGGAACAGCTTGCACCGTTCACGTACTCCCCTCTTTGTCTGAAGTTACATTGCCTATCGTGGACCGTGAATCTGCCCCAATATTGATTGTTCCAAGCCCAATAGAAGAATAATTCCATACTTTGCGACGAAACTAAAACCACGAACAGAGGAAGTCATTTCATGCCCCCCTCAATCAGTCGTACAGGGGCGACAAAAGTACTTATTTTAACGGATTTTTACCCCATTGGTCTCCAAGAGACCTTCATTACTCCAGAATTGGAAACACTTTCTTCTCTTGTTGATTATGTAACAATTGTTCCAACAAATCTTGAATCTATAGTAGAAAATGGAGTCAGAACAGTTCCATCAAATGTATCAATACTAACTGATGTATGGAAGAATGCACGAGAAAAATGGCAATCAATGTCCCGCGTTTCCAAATTATTACTATCAAAATCATTCATTCGGTCGTGTTGGCGAGAGAAACATAATTTTTCCACCCCCTTTCAAACAACACTGGGTGAATCAGCATATGCAATGCATATTTCTAAGGAAATAGAACGTTCCATAGATCTAAATGAATATCAAGCAATATCTTCATTTTGGCTAAACCGTCCAGCCTTTATTGGTGCGATTTTGAAAAAGAAATATCCACATCTTCGCTTTCTTTCTAGAGCCCATCGAGGAGATATTATTCCAAAAACCGGGTCTAAAACAATTCCATTCCAACCATTTGTAATGGATTATGTTGACGAGATTCATGTTGTATCTCAAGATGGGGTAAACACCCTACAATCTATTCATCCAAATGCCTCTGATCGTATTTTAGTAGGTCGCATGGGTGTTTTGAACCAAACACAAAACCCACACCGTTCCAATGATGGTATACTTCGAATAATTTCGATGTC
>DASCRU010000085.1:0-1300 GCA_034400015.1 Candidatus Thalassarchaeaceae archaeon
CCTGGACAGTTTTTCGATGCCAAAGCAGTTCATGATCGCAAGGGGAGAACCGGTCTCCAGAATCCTGTTCTGAGGGGTTTTGTTTTGGAAATTGCGTTGGTGATCGGCATGTTCTATTTTGCAGGTCAATGGATTACATTCGCCTTTTTACTTCAAGCAGGTTTTGCAATTTTCCTCCTAGAGTACATCAATTATATTCGCCATTATGGTTTGAGAAGAGAGATGGGAGAAAAACAGACTGAGATGCATTCTTGGCAATCTGAAGAGCGTTGGTCGCGTTGGACCCTCCTTGAATTAACACGCCATCCTGCCCACCATTTGAAAGCAAGTGAACCATTCTGGCGCTTACAACCTTACGAGAATGCACCCACTCTTCCTAGCGGCTATTATGGCTGTTTTTGGATTGCATTGATTCCTCCATTATGGAGAAGATTAGTTGATCCAAGAATTCCGTCGGAGTCCATTCCAGAATGATTCGAAAATGTGAATGTTCATTCGACATGCCTTCCTCCTGAGCACATGGAATGGGCTCTAGGACCGTTCTCGTTCAGTGTCCCGCCTGCGGATGCATGGGCATTTTACCTCTACATGGTAATTGTAGGATTTGTTCTCCGGTATTTCCTAGTTATGCGGCCAACCATCTCTCTCATCAAGAAATACAATCCTGAAGTTCGAAATATCATTCGAGCAATTTTATCGATTAAGAATGTCTTTGGGTTAAAGGGAATTGAATCATTCCTTGTTAGAGAGTTATTCACTTTGATGTTGCCTGGTTTTGCTGCCTTAGCAATCAGATTGTCTTTGGGAAATCCACAAGGAGTTGAATGGAACGATACTCGCCTCTATATGATGGCAGCCTTTGCAATATTGTGGATCATCGCTGAATTCTATCGAAGCATGTCGACTCGTCGTAAGGTGTTGGAAATTCATGAATTGAATATCCCTCCATCTGTAGTCAAGAATGGCCTAGGTGCACTTCGTTGGACTCGTTCAGCCTTAGGTTCAGTAGCCACGATGAATGTTGCAGAGGAAGATAATGCGGTAGAGGTAGTCAAGAATCATGCACGGTCATTGTTCTCAAATCCATTGAAATTCAATCCATTCCACACGGCGAAAGCTGCCGTTAAGACCGTGGGTGCAGCAGCTCGAGATTTAGCAAGCATGGCGGCAGAGAAAGTGGATGCTCAAGCGCAACGGATTGTTGATGATCAAATCAAGTTTGATTGGGGTGCATTCATTGTGGACATGACGATGTCATTATTCCCATTGATTGTGATTTATGGACTAATACCACTACTTT
>DASCRU010000086.1:0-2935 GCA_034400015.1 Candidatus Thalassarchaeaceae archaeon
CTACAATGGCTCTCCCCTTGATTAACAGACGTTGGCCAAACAACCGTTTTTGAAGTTCCTTAACGAAGCCATTAGCACCCTCTTCGGTGATTCTGCTCTGTATTGAGCTCATGTCTGACTCCAAGAATTTTTCAGATGCTGCTCGCCCTATCACTACATTTGCAGTAGCCAAACCATCATCAATTACAAGACGGAGCCTTAGATCTTCAACCCCTTCGACTACGTTATGATCTGCACAAACGCCTTCTCGTAAAACTCGTCTACATTCTGGACAACGAAGAACAATCCCGCAATCGTCTCGAATTGCCAAGACGTCCCCTTCTGTCTGTATTCCATCTCTTGAGCCATTTCTTCTCAATTCACCAAGTGATGCTTCTACTACATGGGATTCAGGATCAATCTTTTCCCACGGAGAATCGTCAAGGATAGTTACCTGAGCTGCATCATCTACGGTAATATCTGGTGTGCCTTGGAATGCACGAATTCGTGCCTCTTGAACTGAAACAACTTGGCCAGATTCTAATTCGATAGGCGACCAGACAGTCATCTTACAACGGCCAGAAGGATCTAAAACACGCACACTGGTTAGACTACGTTCTTCACCATCTCTAACGAATGTTCTTGTTTCGATAGACTCGATTTGAACTGTAATATCTACACCCCTCATCCCATCTCGGATATCTGCGATTGATGCGCGAGTCTGAGATGCAAGTTCACCTACGTCTGGAAATGCAGCATCTCTGAAAACTTCAATCTTAGTCCTATCACTAAAATTAACTTCAGGCGTATCACGAAATCTACGAATGTTTGCGCCTTCAAAACGAAGTAATGCGCCAACCTCATGATTGAATTCACCCCAACAAAGGAAACTCATCTGTCCAGAACTATCCGCAAGACGACCTCTTACAACCTCTATTGTCCCACTCCCGTCTTTCTTAACGATCTGATCTGGGCGAGTTGCAACTACTCTAGCAACTAAAGATACGGGGCCTTCCATTGTACTTGCCGTAGATAGGTCAACAGGATCAGATGTGGGAATTGTTGCTGCACCCCCTTCCTGGAGTACAACAACACGGCTGCTCTGATTGATATTCAAGGAACGTTTTCCATTCCACTCATTTACTGAAACGCCCTCAAGACGTACAATAGAACCTGGAGAGAGATTTGCACTGTGGTTTCCCCAGTCCTTGTAATCCCATCGAGTACTTTCTTCATTTGAGAAAGGGAGATCCTCAATCCACCCGAAGGCGATTTGTTTCTCCTCGCCGGATTTCATTTTCTGCATTCGAGGGGTATAGGTCACTACAACTACTTCTACAGTGATATTACGGTCATCTGAAGCTAATTCTGAAAATTTCTCTACCTTCTTGCTTGAAACCATGCTATCCATTCGTGCCTGAATTGTGGTCTCTGTATCGTCCTTCTGAAATCTCTTCATTATGGAACGCACAGCGTCCTCAGGTTCAATTCTAAACTGAACATGATACTTCGTGAATTCCTCTCGAACAGCATCTCTGTCGGCATCTGGAACTTCTTCTAGAACTCTATCGATGTAAGTGTCATATTCATCTGTCATATTTTCAATCTCCGCGGAAGTAGGGGGATTCCCGCTCCAGCGAACACCGAGTCACTCCAGAAATTGGAGAAAGGAGGGATGACTCGGCGTAATGCTGCTGAAGTCTGGACACCACATCGCCTCCGGAGACTTCGGTTATTCACGACGGTTCTTGAACCATGCTGATTGCAAAATGACCGATGACATCATGACGAATAAGGTGATACGAAGAATGATGAGGGAGCCTTTCCACTTCGAGGGAGTCGATGTTGAACCTGGTACTCAAGTTAGAGTTCCACTATCAATTGGCTTGGACCCTCTTGGAAGAGAATTAACAATTCCAGTACACATTTTACACGGCAAAGAAGATGGCCCAATCCTCACTATCACTTCAACAATCCATGGAGATGAGCTAAATGGAGTCACGATTATCCGACATCTATTGTATGGGAGGGATTTGAACCCAGAAACAAGCGATGATCTAGTACGAGCAGAAAATTTACGAGGGACACTTTTGATTGTACCAGTATGCAATCCAGAAGCAGTTATCCTTGATACGAGAAGATCTAGTGATGGAAGAGATTTGAACAGATGTTTTCCCGGATCACCACATGGAACTCATTCAGCAAGGATTGCCCATGCACTGTTTGAACAAGTGGTGATGCGAGGTTCGTTTCTGATTGATTTACACACAGCCCCTGCACGGAGAACAAACGCCCCTCATATCAGAGCGAATTGCGATAGAAATGACTCAAAGGAACTTGCAAGAGCATTTGGAACTCCAATTGTCCTTCACTCCATTGGGCCGGAAGGATCCCTTAGAAGAACTGCAACTGGTTTGGGTATACATTCCATCCTCCTTGAAGCAGGCACAGCGAATGTGTTTGAACAGGGAGCAATTGCAGTAGGAGTACAAGGAATCATGAATGTGATGATACACTTGGACATGATTGATGGTAATATACGCAAACCAGAATGGCGCCTAATAGTGAGAAAATCGCGATGGGTTAGATCTCCAAGAGGAGGAATGCTTCATCCAGCAATTGTAGCGGGTGAATTAGTAGAAAAAGGACAACCTATTGCACATATTACAAATCCTCTAAGCGGTGATGCAGAGGCGATTTTGTGTCCAATGTCGGGAGTGGCAGTAGGGCTCGCAACTTCACCAATTGTTAGAGAAGGCGACCCTATAGCCAATATTGCATCGGTAATGAAGAAAAAAACACATCAGAAAATTCGAGCGGCTCCAATGACTGAATGGACAATAAGGGATGTCTCAGAAACTCTAGAAGATATCTCAGATGATGAAGGCGGTTATTGTATCGATGATGCACCAGAGGATTGAGAATGTCGAAGAAGAAAATCTACTTTGGATATGGT
>DASCRU010000087.1:0-2092 GCA_034400015.1 Candidatus Thalassarchaeaceae archaeon
GTGAACAGAGTTTGACGCAAATCATGATGCGAACTGTCAGAACTGCTGTAGAGAAAGCAAAGGCTGACTTCGGAGAAGAGGCTTTTCCAATCATTCGTGCACTCATGTATCTAGATGGGTTAGTCATTAGAACACACCCCGATGTGATGTTAATACAATCCATGGGCCCATATCTAGAAGAATTTAGAATTGGATTGGGTATAGGAGGGTAGACTGACTATGAAGATGAGTTCTCAAATTGACGGGCCCAAGGTTGCAATAGTTGGTGCAGGAATTGCTGGACTTCATTGTGCAACGATTCTCAAATCTGAAGGAATTAATGTCACCATCTACGATAAAGAAGAAGAAGTTGGAGGACGGCTACGAACCTCTGAAATCGATGGTTTCCTAGTAGATCATGGATTCCATGTAATGCAAACCGCCTATGAAGAAGCCTCCAATTTCATCGATTTTGATGCATTGGGATGTAAGCCCTTCAAACCAGGAGCAAAGGTAATCGATGTTTCAGGTGAAAAAATACGGACTCGGTTAATGGTAGATCCTTGGAGAAACCCCATTCGAGGATTATTGAGTTCGTTCAATGGATTGCTTTCCTTTCGAGATCAATTGAGAATTGCTACACTTAGAAGAAGGGTCATGAGGGGGCCTTTGGACGGATTATTCGATGGAAATGACGAAACTACTCTTGATTATCTAAGGGTAAGGAAACTGAGTGATGATGCTATCAACAGATTCTTTCTACCATTGTTCAGTGGAATTTTTCTTGAATCTGAACTCCGAACTTCAGAACGATTGTTTCGTTTTATCTTTCGAATGATGGCGAAAGGAAAAATGGTTTTACCAAAAAATGGAATTCGTGCGGCACCTTTGGCAATGGCAGAAAAATTTGGACGGGACAATATTCGATTGGGTGTAGAAATAGATAGAATTGAAAATCAGGCTCTTCGGTTTAGAGGTGAAGCTCACAGATTTGATCTAGTCATCAAGGCATTTGCAGAACCAAGTGAAGAAAAAGGAAGAGATGTCTGGACTGTGAACTTCGATGCCCCCGCATCACCCATTCGTTCAAAACACATCATGCTCAACAGCAATCTCCACGAAAATAATTCAATTGTTTGTCATATTGCTGTCCCTTCTGATATTCAACCATCATACGCCCCTGTTGGCAGAAGTCTAGTGACGGCTACTGTGGTAGGTGACCGAGCAACAAAAATGGGATATGATTCAGATGAAGTAATCGAAGAAGCCGTCCGAAAAGATTTGGGCTCTTGGTTTGGAGATGGGACCGTTTCGACATGGAAAACATTGTGTGTACAACATATCTCAAATGCTCTTCCAGAAACAAATTCAGGACAACGGCTCACGAATGTTCCAAGGAATGGAATCGATCCGATAGTATGCGGGGATCACATGCTACATGGTAGCGTTGAAGGAGCTTTTCTTTCAGGTAAAGCTGCGGCATCATCTGCATTAGCAAGATTAGATGGTAATGATGCAGTGGTAAAGGGACCAGGAAAGAAGGTATGAAAATTGCCATCAGTAAAATGGATTGGATCCAGCTTCATGATCAGTAGCATCAACTATTGATGTAATCGAAGGAACCTTCTCTCGAATTACAACCTCAATGCCTTGCTTCAATGTGACATCGACCATTCCACACCCCTGACAACCACCGCCAAAGGCAATTACTGCCTTATCTCCATCAACTCCAAGCAATTCAACAGTGCCTCCATGAGATGCTACCATTGGACTAACATCGGTCTGGATAACTTCAGCGACTGCAACCGAAATATCGTCAACCCACATTGGATTAGGATTTTCAAATTGGAATCCTCCGCCCATCAAAGTCTCAACGAAATCTAATGTTGCACCCACCATATATTGTGCACTCCTTTCCGCAATTAGAACCGTCATCCCATCCACTTCAGATGCGACATCGGATTCTTCCTTTTCCTGAAGATCTACCAAATTAAGATCGTAACGGAATCCTTTGTCTCCACGTCCAATTATCTCTACTCTGAGAACTCGCTTGATTTCATCCTCAGCCTTCTGCTGGAATTGAAGAAGCATTTCTTTGGCTTTATCCGTGATT
>DASCRU010000088.1:0-12825 GCA_034400015.1 Candidatus Thalassarchaeaceae archaeon
GTTAACGTGAACATTTGTGCCTAATAATTCTGCATCGATTGATCGATTAAATCCAATTAAATTCATTGTCGCTGACATAGGTAAACTCGGTGTACGCCCATTACCATTCCAATTACCACTGGCCATTATATCGAAATCACCAACACCATTCCATTCGTCACTATCCGATTCATCATGTACATCGTATAGATCCAAACCACCCATTTGATGCAACATTTCATGGATTATTGTACCCAATCCACTCTGAAATGAGGCCATCGTATAATGCCCAATAGATGAGTTTCCAATTGTAATTACGTCTGGAAGATATTGGAAATGACTCCAAATATCACTTGATGTGCCACTACTTTCCTGAGCACTTCCTGTGTGAAGAATTAGTAATCTATCCACTACTCCATTATTATCTAAATCGAAATCAGATAAATCTGCGTGATCGGGTATATTTCGAATAACTAATTCTGCTAAATCAGATGGTCTAGATCCATCAGATGCAACATCACGATTACCATCACTATCAGTGCCCCATGCAGAGGGTGATGATTGGGCACTATACACATTATCAAATACAGTAATCTGAAGTGATGTATGTGAGGCAGTAGCCTGTTCAAGATAGTCATCAGCTCCGTTTACACCCATTAGTAATGCCTCTGCTCGTTCAGCATCTTTACCGGCTCCACTGGGAAGTCCTTCAAATTCGACGATTAATACAAGCCAATGTTCATCCGACTGTATTCCTAGAAGTTCATCGTTATCATCATCTGAATTAATTACAACGTTTACATCCATTACATCTTCAATTAACTCTGGTTGAATAAATGTAGCTACTGATGCAACCATCAAGATCGCAGCTACAATGACTCGAATTGCTCTAATCACATATTGTGATATTTCGATTTGATTATCAATCCATTTGGTTGATGTTCGTAATAATATCTACTTGAGGCAATACAATAGATCCTCGAGAAATATATCTCCCCCAACCGGGATCTTCTACGATATTCAATTCATCCAAATACATTGGATTATTTAGACAGGCAACGTCTAATTGATAATTTCTTAATTTGTTAGCTGATTCGTCGTCATCAGGATGATATCCTCTTTGATCAAGCCATGATAATCCAATTATTTCTACAGAATTTGAAATTATTTCATTAATTAATTTTTTAGGAATTGGTGAAATATCACATCCTGTTACTACTAGTCGTGTAATCATTGATTTGTTCAATATCTCAATCAATCGATTATGAGATGATGGATTCAAACAAATAGATTCAGACATGATTACTGATGAATTACCCGGTGCTGAATCTAATTTAGGACATGCTGACTCACACCTGCAATCTAGTATAGCAATTCGATGGATTGAACCATCAGACATCATCGTAGTGTGTCCATTTTGGATTAACCCTATAGGTTTCGATGGAATGAATGATAGACACATCTCAGATGTGAGTATTACAATAATCGATAGTGGAAACCATATCGATGATAAACTATTATCCAATACAATGTATAGCATAAATAATGTCATCATGTGAATTTTCCATTGCATCGGTGTAGATTCTATATGCTGATTATGAATAATGAACCTTGAAACTATTTGTGCCATAATTCCAATAATGGATATTGCAATAGCCCAGGATAATCCTAATACTATCGAATATATCATGCTAATATCGTAATTCTGTTCAATGTTTTGTAATTCATTCAATGTGGATATATTCATTATTGATTTCGGGGCGATATAATACCAAAAGAATGGTACAATGATACAGATTAACATCATTGCGAATATATTCAATATTCGTATCATTTTTAATTCAAATGGCATTAATGCAGGCTTTACAAATCGATCAACCATGATTGAGGCGTACGGAAATGAAATAATGAAACCGCCAAGTAATACAGATCCCCACCTCATTCTAAGCCATCGATCCGGTGAGTATATCGTAAGATCAGATAATGAATAATCGAACGTTACGATCCAATTACTGATTACCATATCAATGAAAAATGAACATAATATTGATGATGTCAACCATATCAATATCCATTTCTTGGAATATGAAATTAATTCAGAAAAATGGGAATTCAGAGGCGCAGGGAGATCCATCTCATTCTGCCTCATGATTATTGCAAGGAGTGATAGTTGATGGCTATGACGATTACATGATGTCATCAGGAGTCGGTTCTGAATTCATTGCCAACCATGTTCTATACACGCCATATGAAGCCCATAATGAACAGAATAAACTCGACCCCCATATTACAATAGAAGAATCATTTGACTTCATCATAACACCAAGATAGAATAATAGTGCAGCAACAGTGCTGAACTTTAGCATCTGAGGATATGCTAGTTCACTAGCCAAAAATTCCGGAGATTCACCTCTCTTTCTTTCCATTACTTCACGTTGAATAACTGCACCTAAAATCAACATTATCAAACTGGACCAGTAGTAGATATTGCCCTTCATGAATACTTCAGATGATAATTCTAATTGCATCTCTTCTTCCAATTGTTCCTCTGTAATCTCTGCGACGAATAGATTTTGATATGTACCTACACTAACTGTCCTTGTAGCTAACGATTCTGAATCTCCACTATTTGTAATCGTACCAGGGGGGTTGATTGAGAATGAGAGTACATTCCAAAAATCACCATCATCTGCTTGGTCATTATCGTTGATTGAATTGCCTGCTACATGGAACACTACTCCTCCAACATCATCAGTGGGTGAACTCCATACTATGTTCCATACACCATCGTTATCCACATCAGATTGTGATATGTTGTGTATAGTAGAAGTTGTTGTTGAATCTTGATCAGGAGTTCCTACTGCTGGCCGAATATCTTCTGATTCATTCCAACTAAATAGTCCAATATCACCTGAACTCATCAGGAATCCACCTGCTACATTTCCTGATTCTCCAGCTAAAGTATTCGAGTCCTGTACTTTGATTACTAAATCATACGAAGTATTTGTTTCGTACTGAATAGGTACACCGGAAACACTGACTATTGCTCGGTCAGAAGGTTGCCCATTAAGTGGGCCTCCGACACCATGACAGGTACAACCATACACTGCTGTAGCTTTTCCATTATTATCTTCAGGAGGACCCAAATGATAAGCCACTGTTGGACTGGCCAGAATAGAAAATAAGAATCCAAGTACAATTATACGCAGAATTGTACTGTTCATCAGTATTCCTCATTACATGTTATATTGCGAATATCCTTAATTTTATCGAGAGATATAGAATCAATCTGTATAGTTAGCTTCTGTTGGGACTTCTGGCTTGAGTCCTTTGCGTTCTCGAATTTCCTGTGTCACCTTCTCAAACAATTGTGGTGGTACTTGTTCAAATCCAGCATTTTCAGTATTCCAAACAGCACGTCCTTGACTGGCAGCACGAATATCATTAGAAAATCCAAATGTCTCTGCTACTGGAAGTCTACCAATAACAGTAGTAATATTACCATCAACAGGCATATCTTCAATCACACCTCTCCTTGTGGTGATTTGCCTAGTAATCCCCCCCATCACATCGTTCGGTGCAGATACCTGCAACTTCTGCATAGGTTCCATTAGTGATGATCGAGCACGAACCATTGCTCCTTTGATTGCATTTCGTACTGCGGGGATAGTTTGTGCTGGACCTCTGTGTATCGCATCCTCGTGCAATTTCGCATCTACTAACTTAACCATAACACCCATAATCGGTTCTTCTGCTAATGGTCCACGAACACATACATCAAGGAATGATTGTATTACTAGTTCCCTAGTTTCATGTATATTCTGAATACCCTTAGTGGCATTAATTAGAACATTTGTACCACCTACTGCGTATATTTTCCTCATTAAATCTCTATCCATACCAAATTCAGCAAATTTATCTCCAGTCGCTTTAGCATCCTTCGTACGTACTGCTCCATCACCAAATTCTCCTTCTCGTAATGCCTGTACAACTTCATCAGGCAATCGTTCGACCTCGATGTAGAACCTGTTATGTCGATTAGGTGATTTACCCTCAAATGGGATACCCTTGTTATCGCCATGTATACATTCACGATATACAACAATAGGTTCTGATACCTTAACCTTGATACCTTGCTCTTCTTCAAGACGATACACTGAAATTTCAAGATGTAATTCACCCATTCCAGCGAGTAATGCCTCACCAGTTTCATGATTGTGCGTTACCTGCAATGAGGCATCTGATTTTGCCAGTGTACGCATAGCATCAACAAATTTAGGTAAATCCTTCAAAGCCTTAGGTTCGATTGCTACAGTAACAACTGGCTCAGAATAATGTCGTATGGCTTCGAACGGAGTTGCATCTACTGTTTGAGCGACTGTTACCCCAGCTGCTGCGCTCCTAATTCCAGTAACTGCAGCAATATTACCTGCAGATACTTCGGGAACCTGAATTCTATCTCCTCCAACCATCATTGCAACTTGTTGGACACGTTCCTTCTTTGCTGCACCCAAAGCAAATAATGACTCACCCTGTTTGACTGTGCCTGAAAATATACGACCAACGGCAACTTCTCCTGCATGAGGATCCATCCATATTTTTGTAATCATCAAAGATAGGGGTCCATCAGGATCACATTCTATCATTGCCTTTCCGGTTTCAGTTTCTAGATCACCTTGCCAGATATTTGGTATTCTATATATCTGTGAATCCAGAGGACCTGGTAGTCGTTCAACCGCCATATCAAGTAGAACCTGATGTACTGGCGCTTGCTTAGCAAGAGCTTTTTGATCATCATTGTGACAGTGTTCAAAAATATCCTTGAAATTAAGACCTGTTTTTTTCATGAATGGTATGCTCATGCCCCAATTATAGTATGCAGATCCGAATGCTACAGTTCCACTTTGCACATCAACTTGCCATTCCTTCTTGTATTCGTCAGGAGCAAATGATGCAATCAGATTGTTGACCTTAACAATGATTTTCTCGAAACGTTGCATCATTTCTGGCCCATCAATTTGTAATTCATTGATTAATCGGTCTACTTTATTGATGAATAATACTGGTCTAACCCGTTCCTTCAATGCTTGACGAACTACAGTTTCTGTCTGTGGCATTGTACCTTCAACAGCACATGCTAGGATGATACACCCATCTACTGCCCTCATTGCTCTCGTTACATCACCGCCAAAATCAACGTGTCCAGGAGTGTCAATCAAATTGATGAGGTAATCAGTACCTTCTACTTTGTGAACCATTGATGCGCTTGCAGCATTTATCGTAATTCCACGTGCAGCTTCTTGCTCGTCAAAATCTAGAACTCTACTCTTACCTGCGAGTTCTTCAGACATCATTCCTGCACCTGCAATTAGATTGTCACTGAGTGTTGTTTTCCCATGATCAATATGCGCTGCAATAGCAAGATTTCGGATGCGGTCGCGCTGATGCATTATCTGTGTTGCAATTTTGATGTTGTCTTCCTTACGGCCCATGATATCACCTGAACGTTCCGTCGACCGGAACATGGTAGATAAACACGATGTAACGTTATCCTGTTCGCCATGTTGAATTCAACGGCTTAGTGATTATCAGCGGGCAGAAGCTGCGATTCGCTCTGTTTCCTCACGCTTGGCAACTGCAAATGACGAAACATCGCCTTCAGCAGCCTTCATGACCTCGTTTACAATGCATTGAGTTAGAGAACGCTTACTCTTGATTGTAGCACTAGTTGCCCCAGTAGTTAGATTTCGAACTGCAACATCTACTCGTCTCGATGGAGAAACTTCTGCAGCCTTTGGTTGTGAGTTAGCACCAAATCTAATTCTGGTGATTCCTTCACATGGAGCAGAATTCACAACTGCATCAACCAATGTCTGCAATGGATTTGATCCAGTGCGATCATGAATTATATTCAATGCATCACGCAATGCTGAAACTGTTGTTGATTTTTTACCTGAATTAGGACCTCTACGCATTAAACCATTAGTAAATCTCTCAATTAGAGAAAGTCTTTGCTTACCAAACCATTGATTCGCATGTCTACCACCGCTTAGTGGCATTCCAATTGTTGTCAAATTGATGTATGGCGCAATTCCTGGATCTTCACATGTAACCTCAGATGCATCCCATTTGGAGAATACAAGAGTTCCAATACCAGCGATAGGTTGCGATGTCGGCGATGACTCTGTTGAATCATCTTCTACAGTTGATGTTTCATCAGTCATATATTCACCTAACGTATTGGTTTCTCCTTACGACCTCTGACCATTTCATCTAGAGAAACGCCGTTTACCTTGATGACCTTGAATCGTACACCTGGAAGGTCACCATAAGAACGGCCCATTCGGCCACCGATACCTTCTACAAGTACCTCATCATGTTCATCAATGAATGAAATTGCACCATCACCTGGAGCGAAGGCAGTTAATTTGTTACCTGACCCTTTCAGATTGAGTTTGACGGCCTTACGGAGACCAGAGTTAGGTTGCTTTGCCTCAATATTGACTTTCTCAGTTACGATGCCTTTCGCTTGATGGCTGCCGCGTAGTGGATCGTGTTTCAGAACTCCACCAACTCGTGACTTCTTTTTCATTCTCCTGCGGATGAGTCTATCCTTCTGCCTGAAACGTTGACGATCCGCCTTGATCTTAGATCCTGCGAATAGTCCACGTCCCAAGAGTCACTCACCTCGTTAAATGCATCTCGGCGACCAGCCATCCGTATATGAGATTGACGGGCTGTACTGTGAATAATTTCGTCCATTTTCATGCAAACTTGAAGGGCAATGTCCGACCCGTTAGAAACATGTCATTCAGGGACCATAGTGATATGGCCGAGGTTGTGAACGATGCAGTATCCGTTATTCATGGTATGATGGATTCTTCAATTGCTAACGAACATTCATCATTATTGTTCGAGAACATAATAGAAACCCCTGGGCATCGAGCATCAATGAATTTACTTACGCGTGAACATTTGTGCAAGGTATGGAATCTTACTCCAGGTGAATTGATTGATACTTTAGGTTGGGCAATGAGTAATCCAATAGATACGCTAATTGTTGATTCAATCAATGCTGAATGTATGGAGAATACTATGGAAACAGTTGATGTAACTACTATACCTGTACCATGGCATTACAAGCAAGATAGAGGTAGATACATGTCTGCCTCAGTAATAATTGCAGAGAAAAACGGTGAACGAAATATGAGTTTTCATCGGCAGTTTATTGCCGGTCCTAATCGAATTGTAGCTCGTTTGGTACCTCGACATTTACGCCAGTTTACAGATGAAGCAAGGAATAATTCAGACGATTTACAAATTGGTATCATCAACGGAGCTGATCCATGTGTATTACTAGCAGCAGCAATGTCCTTCGATGATCGTATTGATGAATTGAGAGTTGCCTCATCATTACATAATAGAATATATGGAACACCTCTTAGAGTGGTGAAACTCTCTAATGGTGTCCAGGTTCCAGCAGATTGTGAATATGTTATGAGTGCTAGAATTACTTCAGAAGATGATGACGAGGGACCATATGTTGACATTACTGGCACAGTTGATGATGTTAGAAAACAACCGGTAATCGTAATTGATTCAATACATCATAGAAATAATCCAGTATTTCATGCAATATTGCCTGCAGGAATTGAACATAAGACCCTAATGGGTTTACCTAGGGCTCCTACAATAAAATCAGCAGTATCGAAGGTAACAGAATGTACAGACGTTCATCTCAGTGAAGGTGGATGTGGATGGTTATCATCTGTTGTTGCTATTAGACCAAATGGACCGGACGATGCAATCAATGCAATCAATGCAGCACTGTCTGGACACAGATCAATGAAAGCTGTAACAATAGTTAATGAGGATATTCAAATCGATGATCCTGTTAGGGTTGAATGGGCAATGATGACTAGATGGCAACCCGATTCTGATACACTGATACTCAGTAATCAGAAAGGGTCTAGTTTAGATCCTTCAAGAAATGAACATGGACTCACATCTAAGGTTGGTTTCGATGCAACTATTCCATATGGTTCAGATCCCAAACCATTCACGTCGATACAGTGAGGGCCACTATGACTAATCGAACTCAGGCTAAACTCCTGCACCCTCGTAGAAGTCTAGGCAATCGACATAGAGCTCAAGCAGTCAAATTTTTGAAAATCGCAGAAAATGATACTTCATCACGAATATCAAATCTGCATTGGGCTGAACAGTCGTCAAGACAATCAGTATTACATGATTTTACAAATGAAGAAAATTGGAGGACATTGATAGACATCAAGATATTATTATCTGATGAATTAGGAATAAGAGCTGTAATTGAAGACTTGTTTGTGATATTAGGAAGAGACCCTGAGCGAACAAATATTCTCACGGGTATTGATTTGATATCACATGGGCGTGATTTAGTTGATGCAGCATTCATTGTAGATCCATTGGATCCAGATAATTGGTACCAAATGATTGGAATTGATGAAATAAAATTCAATGAATTCAGAAATCGATTGACTAAACTAGATTTACGTGATCCTAGAGCCAACATAATATTCGGCCGCAGAATCGAGAAACTGTATGATAAAGGTAGGTACGATGAATTCATTCCACTTGCCCGTCGAATTGTTGCTCAACGTCCCCAAAATCATGAAGCATGGACTGGCCTAGGCCGACTACATGAACGAAGAGAAGAGTATGATGAGGCATGGTTGTGTTATGATCAAGCACAAGTTCATTTCCCTAGTAGACCTGTTAGAGATGAATATAGACAACGAATGCATGCAAAGCTAGAAGGTGAAAAATTATCCTGGAAACCACCTGATGTGAAAAGTAGAACTGACTTTCTTAATCGTATGTTTGCACTATCAAAACCTGAAGTTGTTAGTGCAATTGAAGATTCACCAGATATTCCTGATGAAATTGAACAAGATGAACGAATAATTCTATCAGAATTGTTAGAGAGTGGAGATGCTCAATCTGCATTATTCATGTCTCGTCGATTAATTGCTAACGGTGAAATATGGGCCCAAGAATTCTATGACCTTGCCATGAAGAATCTAGGTTGATCCAATGTCGTGGGTAATCATATGGGCTACATCAGAGGATAGTATCCCACACAAATTAGATGACGACGTATCGTGGATAATGGTTCGTCATTACTCACGAGGGTGGGAATTACCTGGGGGGACAATTCAGGATGGCGAATCTATTGAAGATGCAGCGTCACGTGAGTTATTTGAAGAAACAGGTATGACGGGACAATTACGTGGAATAAATTCTATGTTAATTGATGGCGGGCATGTTGCATGGATAGTAATTCCAAATTCAGCGAATCCATTTTCATGGCAGTCGAAAGATGAATCCATACTCGAGGTAGGCTGGTGCATTACACCTCCTGATAATCTACACTGGGGGTTAGATGAATTACATAAAATTGCAAATTATTGGAGTGATGCTAGTACATCTTGATCTTCAATTTCAGATATATTACTCATCAATTCAACTGGCAATTCCATTTTCATTGTTTTATAATATTCAATAATTAGAGCTAAATCAGTTCTATTTTCGCCAGATAATTGGGACAACGTACGTGGAGTAATCCATTCTATTGCTTCATGTAAATCAGTTGGGTGGATTGACGAGGTTGTTGAAGAATGTCGACCTGGGCTAGCATTTTTAACTTGTGAATCCAATCTTTCAACATCTTCTGAAACATTTGTTAAACCTAAATCAATGATGTGTAAACAGGATGATTCTGCAATTGCATTAATCGAGCATTCTGTAGACAGCTTCCATGCAGTCCAGTGATGCCGCAGAGCACTTGTATAATCACCGAGTTCACTATGAATTGATGCTACTCTATGTCTTGAAACTGCAACGATTTCAGGTGAATGTGATGATTCACGTGCTATTTCTGAATGAGTTGCTAGGGACATTACTATCTCAGATTGCTGTCTATGCCATGCAGCTACATTGAGAATTGCAATACCATGTTCATCAGAACCATGTGCAATTGCACTCAATCGATCCATTGCCCATCTCAAATCTGACCCCCCCTCTGTAGTTTCCCCTAATGATGTCCGTGCCAATCCACGAATCATACGCGCTCTAGACTCAAGTATAGGTTCCCTAGTTTTCGGATTTCGTACAATACTGATACATGTTTCAAGGGAAATTAATGCGCCTTCTACATCGGATTCAGACAACTTGATAATTGCATCAATAAAATTTCGAGAACCTTCAGACAGATACTTCGCCATATCACGCGCATCGTCTATATTACCTGTATCAATTGCACTTTCAGCCATAGATAATGTGAACCTTTTTTCGCCATGATATTCATTCATTCAATCACCTAATTGCAGTTATCCTAGATAGAATTGAGGATACAGCCTCTACACGATCCACACTAGTTGTCCATCCTGCAGCACCTGGATGGCCCCCTCCTTCACCACCCAATGATTGAGCTAGTGAAGTCATTATGGCACCCATATCTACTCCCTGTTCAACTGCACGGTGACTGGCTCGGGTAGTCAATCTCAATCCTTCATTTTTGGAATTCGTAACAATCGATGCATCTGCTCCAGCACTAATTAATGATCCAGCTACGAGTCCTTCATGAGTGCCACATGCAGTAACAGCCACCACAAATTCACCTGGAGTCTCAATAGTGACCTTGGATAACGAACGCAATGTTGCAATTCTCACAGACCTCCCTAGACCTGTTGTACGTAATAGGTCCAAAACATCACCGTGATTTACGTCATCTCCCAACATGCTAGATGCTGACATTAATGCATTACCATCAGCATGTCGATAATGACCAGTGTCTGTAATTAATCCAGTAAGGAGTAATTTTCTAATACGAACATCAAGTTTTGAGGAATGATATTGTTCAAAATAGTCATGAATTATTTGAGTTGTCGATCGTACATCCAAATTTATGTGTAGGTCATTATCACCAATTTTCCATTCATCTGAAGAATGTGCATGATGGTCAATGATGCATATTGGCACATTATTTGGTAAATCAATCCCAATTTGACCAGGCCCTCCAGCATCTACAACGATTATTCCAGATACTGTTCGAGGCCATGCAGGGCGATTCTTATCCATTCTTGTGAATTCAAATTGTAATTCGTTAATAACATCGCTAGCCACTCTAGAAACGTGAATACCCATTGCTCTAGAAGAAGGCCCCAGTATACATGATAGTGCACATGCACTGGCAATAGTATCCATATCTCCATTTCGATGAGAAACTACGGGCACAACACCATTGGTAATCTTATCCTCAATCCATTCGTGAAGCAATGCCAATGAAGTCAATTAATCACCTCATTGTGATTCAAATGAGTTTACTGCCTGTTCATATAATTCTCTCAACTCAGTTTCACTTTTTTGCACTCGTTCAAGATGTTCTTTAAGAGTTACAATTGTGGAATTTAATTCATCCTTCAGAATTACTCTATCTTGAACCTCTAGTAGTAGTGGCCCAATCTGTCGATAAACAGGTCGGTCAGCATCTTGAATTTCTAACGCATTGATTGTGGCTTCAATTTCTCTAATTTGTGTATCCACTGTCTGCACTTGTTGCATTGAATTTTGCAATTGGTTTGCTAGCATCTGGATACGTTCGCGCGGGTCAGACATGCAATCACTCATCCATGCCAGCATTAAGGCCGCTCATCAACGCTTCCTCTGATCCAATCAATGATCGCATCATAGAATTCCACCGGGCTCTGAGATCCGCAGTAGAGTTAGCAGATATTGAACAAGACAAAATGCCGTTATCAGTTACCGCATCAAACGGTTCAGTTGCTAGTGAATCACGTAGTGATAATGATTGACCTGAGTTTATGAGGACCCTAATGGTCCTCAGATTACTCTTCGGAATCATCGGACGCGGACACCTCGTCCTCGTCATCTTTTGTTGATAGTGACTTTTCGTATTCCATTGCACGTGATTGTGCAATCATGGCCATATCAGTAGATGTTGCTCCTTCTGTACTACGTCGCAAAACTCGATGATTTGCTTCACTAGCTCGTGTGTATGGCTCCCATACTCCGCCAGCAAAAGTATGTCCGCACTTCTTACATGACCAAATTCCCGCAGCCTGTCGAGATACCTTTTGGTACTGGCATGAAGGGCACGTGTATTTTCGCTTTAATCGAGATAGGACATTTCCTGCACGTTGTCGTACACTAACACCATATCTTGGACCATATCGTGCTGTTGCACCAGTCTTTTGTGTTCTCTTGGACATTTGAATCACCTCAATTATTGATTAAATCTCTTAATTCTGCGCAACGTGAACGGGCATGCTCCATAATCTCGTTAAATTCTGCGGCGGTGAACGCTCCCTTTAGACCCTTCTGGAGTGAATGTACATGATCATCATCTCCAAGAGTGATGTGAATTCGTTCGCCACCACCTATTTCTTCTCGCCTTAATGCATCGTATACATATCGGCCACCCACGCGATGATAAGAACACATCATTGGAGATTTAGAAACTGGCAAAGGTCGGTCTTCACCTACATCGAATCGTTCACCAGGAATAATGGCTGTACGCAAAGCCGCCATGGCAGCAGTTGCAAATGCATCAAAGAGGTTACCGTCATCAGATAGTGCATACACATCAAGAATTACTTGCCATGCTTTCTCACCAGGTAAAATGCAAAGGTCTTCCATATCGATACAACCGGATTCACGTATACCCCTATCTACAACTCGACCTAATTCAATGGCCTCTGGTGAAGGTGGCCCTGCTTCCCAGTGGACACCACATACTGGCCTAACCTCAGCACTAGTCATGAATCCACCACTAGTAGGACGATC
>DASCRU010000089.1:0-4560 GCA_034400015.1 Candidatus Thalassarchaeaceae archaeon
GACGGCTCAACAACCGATGAATAATGTGGTCAGAGTAGCATACCAAGCGATGGCTGCAGTTCTTGGTGGAACCCAGTCGCTGCATACAAATGCATACGATGAGGCGTTAGGCTTGCCAACAGAGGAATCAGTGAAAATAGCATTACGTACACAACAGGTTTTGAGTGAGGAGACAGGTATTCCAGAAGTAGTAGATCCATTGGCTGGCTCAGTTCATTTGGAATATCTTACAGCACAAATTCGTGACCGCGCATCTGAGAAAATCAATGAGATACTTGCTAATGGTGGTGCAATGGCAGGGATCGAAAGAGGTAATCAACAGAGATCAATTCATGATTCTGCATGGGCACAATTGTCTGATATTGAATCTGGTGAACGCAGGATTATCGGAGTAAATCACGCAGTAGACGATTCAGAAATTTCTGATGCTGGCCAAGTATTGAATCCTGAAAATGTGGTAAATCAGATTAATCGGCTTCAATCACATAGGAGCTCTAGAGATGAAAATGAAGTAGAATCTCGATTGATTCAATTGACTAAGGCTTGTGAATCTACTGATGAATTATTCCCACTCATCCTCAACGCCGTCAAATGTGGTGCAACTGTTGGTGAGACAATGAATGCAATGAAGTCGGTGTTTGGGACATGGAGAGCCCCAAGCGGAATCTGAGGTGAAAAAATGAGTATTGAAATCGATCATATTGGAATTGCAGTGAAGGATTTGGATACGCGAACTCCTTTTTGGGTAGCATTGGGTTTAATTCAAGGCGAAGATGAATCAATCCCTGCTGATGGTGTTACTGCCCGATTCCTTTCTACTAATGGTGATTCAAATGAACCTGTAAGAATAGAATTACTTCAGGCTACATCTGATGATACCCCAATCGGGCGATTCATTGAACGTCGTGGAGAAGGAGTGCAACAAATTGCATTTAGAGTAGACGATATTGAATCAATAATTACTAAATTAGTTGATTTTGGAGTAAAAATGATCGATGAAAAACCAAGGGCTGGGGCGAATGGTGCAATGATTGCATTTGTACACCCCAAATCAACAGGTGGGGTATTGGTTGAGATTGTTCAAAGACCATAATCCCCGATGGAGTAAAATGGGCCACATGTTTCGGCGTAACAATGGAATCCGTATTGGCACCTATTTCGAAATCAATTTCATCGATTGAATCCACTTCTGTACGGTCATTAATTGAATCATTGGCGAACGTTCTAGATATGTTACGTGCCGATGGAACGATTACGAATGACGCGTACCTAGATGCAGGTGCAATTCAAGGTGGAATGATGATGATTGCTAACCTAATTGATGCAGGTATTGATCGAAATGAATTGGCTGAACATATGTCTGCCCTTGTATCTAGATCACAACGCGTTGAGCAGGCACACCCTGGAATCAGTTCGTCTATTGAATCTGCATTATCTTGAGGTGCAAAATGAGTACATCACTCCTCGTCGTAGACGGGGTATCGAAGAATTTCGGTGATGTAGCAGCACTTTCTGATGTCAGCATACAACTTAACAGAGGGGAAATTGTTGGACTGGTTGGAGGAAATGGTGCAGGAAAAACGACACTCCTTAGATTATTATGTGGAGTATATCGGCCATCTGATGGAACTGTTAGATTCGTAGATGATGGAGAGAATAGGCCGGTTGACGAGGTAAGAGGCCGGTTAGGAGTAGTGCCTGAGTCGACCGGATTGTACAGTAGATTGACTGCATGGGAAAATATTCGATACCATACTAGAATTCATGGCAGAGAAGATGAAAAATCATGGGCCAGAACAGTAAGATTCGCTAGAGCATTAGATATTGAAAATGAGTTAAATCGTCCCACTAGGGGTTTCTCTCGAGGAATGAGACAGAAGATTGCATTAATTCGTGCAATTGCACATGGTCCTGATCTTCTATTGCTTGATGAACCAACAGCTGGTTTAGATGTGACAAGTGCGAGAAAGGTACGAGACCTTGTTCGTCAATTGGGCAATGATGGCGGTACAGTGATTTACAGTACACATATGTTATCAGAGGCGCAGAGAATTTGCGATCGAATCATAATTCTACACAATGGAACTGTGCGTGCAGATGGTTCTCCTCAAGAACTGTTGGAAAATACATCAACTAATGATTTAGAGGATGCATATATTGCATTGACTGGTGATGTCGCAAGAAGTGAACCATTAGACGAGGGGTCTCCTATTTCGGGATTCTTGACTCGATTATTTTCTAGACCAAATCGTGTATCGAAGGAGGTTGAAGAAGAATGAATCGCTTACGTGTAGTATGGACTGTAACAGTCAAGGAATTACTAGATTTTGTTCGTGATTGGAGAACATTGGCAGCAATGTTACTAGTTCCATTAATTCTATTCCCGATAATTTTTGTCGCAGTACCGTGGTTTTTGCAAGGGGAAGCAGAAGAATTAGGAGAATACTCCGTAGAAGTGAAAATTCTGATTGAACAGGAAATGCAAGTCCCAGGAGATTTTATTCAGTTACTAAATTCGTCGAATGTAATATACCAAATAATCGACACGTCATTTGAAAATAATGAGTCATTAGCAAATCATTCCGAAATTCTTGAGGAGGCATCTCTCTCAATTCGAAATGGTGAATTAGATGCAGTTTTGGCACTTCGTTCAGGATCAGGAAATGCTACAGAAAATTGGGAATATGTAATTTTCTCCGATAGTACAGACGAATTATCGAGAGAGGCAAGGGGTAGGCTATTGAACCAAATTGATATTTGGGAAGATGAAATAATTAATGAAACACTTTCGAATAATGAATTAGAACGAGATGATGTATACGATCCAGTAACATGGGATGGAACTGTAGAAGCTGCTGATACTGCTACATCAGGTGAGCAGGCAGCATTCGCATTTGCATTGTTTGTTCCATTTATCATCTCATTATGGACAGCAACATCAGCGGTACAACCATCAATCGATCTAACGGCAGGTGAGCGTGAAAGAGGCACATTAGAGGCATTATTGACTACCCCCATTGCTCGTTCTGATTTGATGTGGGGGAAATGGTTGGCTGTAGCGATAATTGCTAGTGCTTCAGTGTTATTGCAATTAGTTGGCCTGTATGTTGCAATTCGATACCTTGCTGCAGACATACTTACTCCCCCTTCTGTTTCAATAATGGGGTGGTCACTATTCGTAATTACAATCTTATTGTTTGCAATATTTGTTGTAGCAGTAGAAATGGCTGTTGCAATGAGAGCTAGATCTGTAAAGGAGGCTGGTTCGACTCTTGGTCCGATGGTGATTTTATTCATCGGACCTGCTCTGTTTGCTCAATTTGTTAACATGGAAAGTATCGAGGCATGGTGGTTCATTGCACCTGTATTCAATATCTGTTTAGGAATGCGTGCATCATTATTGGGCGATGTATCTGTATTGCATGCATTGTTATGGATGGGTAGTAGTATGTTGTATGCCTTAGTTGCTACTGCCTGGGCGTCTAAGCAATTCAATAGAGAAGATCTCGTTGAGAGTATATCATAATCAATCTTTGATTTGCAATATTTTCAATCCTTCAATTCGAATTTTATGTTTAAGACTCATCGTCATAAATGATTTTCCAGGTATTAGTTCCTCATATTTTATGAAACTTGAACAATCATATTTTGAATATAGAAATTTTTTTCTTAATGCTGCGTGAAAACGCCCTCTTGCACCAACCGCTCCGCGACTGCCAACATCACGATTGAATGCAATAATACACTCATCAATAGTTGAATTAGCATATTCGCATTCATAGCATTTACTAGTGCCACAGGTACAAGTCATGAAAATGTTGTAAAAATTGAGGTTAATAATACTATAGTAATACTTGGATAATACTTAGATAATACTTAGGTAATATTATAGGGGGGGTATAATAGCCTCAAATATGCCTAAGGTTAGTCTAGATATGCCACTTCAGATTGTTGAAGATTTGAAGAAGCATGTGGGAGATGAAAAAAAGTATGTAAGTTTGGCAGATGCAATCCGTACTGCATGTCGTAAATTGTTAGATCAATTGGATGAAATTGATGCACGTCATGGAAGATTGGAGGAATAATTATGGTTGAAAGATCAGATGCAGAGGATGCCGTGAAGGTATTGTTACAATATCTTGAGAATGACTCGACACGAGAAGGATTACTAGATACGCCCAAGAGAGTAATTGATTCGTTTGATGAGATTTTTTCAGGGTATGGAAAAGACCCTGCCGAGGTATTGGCATCAACATTCAATGGCGAAGGTTACGATGGTATTGTTCTGTTAAGAGATATAGAATTCCATTCTACCTGCGAACATCATCTTCAGCCATTTGCTGGTAAAGCACATGTAGCATACATTCCAGTTGATAGAATTGTGGGGATTAGTAAACTAGCACGCTTAGTTGATTTACATGCACGTAGGCTTCAGAATCAAGAAAGAATAACGAAGGGTGTTGCAGATGATTTGGAGAAGTATATCTCTCCAATGGGATGTGCTGTAATCATTGAAGCTCGTCATGGATGTATGCGTTGTCGTGGTGTTGTTAAACAGAA
>DASCRU010000090.1:0-4783 GCA_034400015.1 Candidatus Thalassarchaeaceae archaeon
TTTACTTAACAAAATACGACTGGATTCAGCACACCCCTCTAGATGAATCAAGGCAATTTGATCACCTAAATTCATAATTAGAATTCGATCATTCATTCTCCCATTTGAATCTAGAATTGATGCAAATATGCAAGAATTCACTGATAATGCATTCACATCTTGAGTAGTAACAGAATGGAGTAAATCAAGTGAATCATTTCCAATAAGTACAGAAATGTCCCCACTGCGGACATGATGTATCGTCATATGATCAACCAAATGATTGTCCACAACCACATGACTTATCCGCATTAGGATTGTCTATTTGGAATCCTCCGCCCAATAATGTATCTTTGTAATCTATTCTAATGCCATTCAATGTTGTACTATCCTTGTTATGCACCATTACTGTAATTCCACTGACATCGAACGACTGAAACAATGAGGAATCATCAGGACGGGGAATAATCTGCATATCATACATATGTCCTGAACATCCACCTGCCTCGACTGAAATTAGTAATACATGCGATGATACATCATCTCCGATTGCTTGCTTCATTGCATTAACAGCATGTTCTGTGACATCAATATCTGCATCAACAACATCAACTTCAACTGCCATTGGCAGTGCAAAGCTATCTCCGTCTATTAATCCCATGATGGTCGCTATAGTCGGACGTATATGAATCTCAATGTCTCACGGATGCTTTGATGGCTTGTTACCATTTCCAGATATCATGGAAGGTGCCAGTGATAGGTCTGCAATCAGGCATGAATCACTAAATCGCACCCCTACAATAGATAAAATTGCAATAGAATCTCCATTGAAAACCTCATCAAATAACGAAAATAGCACTCTTTATGGAACTATTATGCGTACTCCAGGGAATGACCTAGAACTAATGGTTGGTATGTTAATTTCATCCGGTGATCTGTTGAATGGAGATGATATTCCTGAGATTAATATCATTTCAAATAGTGCACACGTATCAATAGATTCCACTCAATCAAAACGTACTATTGATGGAACTTCGGCATGTGGACTCTGTGGTCGTGACGATATCAAAATTGAGCCGATTTCTGATTATACATCTATGCCAGAGTGCAATATTGACACCAAAATTTTGCTACAAATATCATCAATGATTGGTGATGAACAAGATTTGTTCAAACAAACAGGTGGCACTCATGCAGCCGCTTCTTGGTCTTACGATGGGCGCATGAATTCGTTAATGGAAGATGTCGGCAGACATAACGCATTAGACAAATTAATTGGGCATCATAGATTGAATGGAAAATGGCCTTTATCGAATAATATCGTTTCACTATCTGGACGAATCTCATATGAAATGGTTGAGAAGGCTGTAATGTCGAATATTCCAATATTGATTTCAATTGGTTCTGCTACTACTGCTGCAATTGATTTGGCTTCATTCCATGATATGACCTTGATTGTATTTGCACGGGATCAGAGATTTACTTGTATGACTGGCTCTCATCGGATAATTAACGCCGATGCCGTCAAGTAACCATGCACTAGTCCGCAGCATGGCTAGATTGCCAGTGCGTGCAATTACTCCAATTGAGGAGGAACAACTTCGCATCAAAAAACCCCCGTCTAAGGTTGCAGGAATGAAGGCAGTAACTAATTCATTCAAATTCGGTCTTGGTGAAACTGGAATTTCTCGTACGATACAAACAATGAGATCAGTAAATCGATTTGATGGATTTGATTGCCCAGGATGTGCATGGCCTGACCCCGACAATAATAGAAGTGGATTTGAATTCTGTGAAAATGGTGCAAAGGCATTTGCTACTGAAGCAACGAAATCAAGAGTAACCCCTGACTTCTTTGCTAAGTATAGTGTTTCAGAGCTATCCAATATGAGTGATATGTGGTTAGATAAACAAGGACGTATTACACATCCAATGTATCTTGATTCAGAACAGGATAATTATGTACCAATAGAATGGATTGATGCCTTTGAAATAATTAAAGAAAGTATAGATCTTAATTCACCTGAGAAGAATGCGCTTTACACATCGGGTAGATGTTCTAATGAAGCAGCATTTTTGTGGGGCACATTAGCCAGACAAATAGGCACAAATAATCTCCCTGATTGTTCGAATATGTGCCATGAAAGTAGTGGCGTAGCATTGGGTCAATCAATTGGGATAGGAAAGGGCACTGTTACCTTAGAAGATTTTGAACATTCTGATTTGGTAATTGTTGTTGGACAGAATCCAGGTACTAATCATCCGAGAATGCTTTCCGCTCTAGCATCATGTAAGAGAAACGGTGGATCTGTATTATCGATAAATCCACTAGAAGAGGCTGCTATGAAGAGATTCAAACATCCGCAAGAAATTCTTGGGATACTCGGACGAGGGACACAAATAGCTGATGACCATATTTCCGTCAGAATTAATGGAGATTCAGCTTTGTTCAAAGGTTTCTCAAAAATAATACTCGATAAAGGTACTCAAAATCTAGAATTTATACATGAAAATACGACTGGTTATAGTGAACTAGTTGAACATCTCAATCATGTGAATTGGTCCGATATTGAACGAATTTCTGGAATTTCAAAAGATAGAATACATGAAATTGGCACGATTATATCTAAATCAAAAAGATTGATTGTATGTTGGGCAATGGGTATTACACAACACAAGAATTCAGTTGCTACAATACAAGACATAGTCAATCTAATGCTACTTGGAGGGCATTTCGGACGCCCGGGCGCAGGTGTTTGTCCAGTAAGAGGGCATAGCAATGTGCAAGGTGATCGAACAGTTGGAATTAATCATCATCCATCTGAGAATTTTCTCAAATCACTCGACATGGAATTTGGAATATCATCTCCACGAAATTCAGGTGTTGATTCCGTACGACTTATCGAAGGAGCATTACATGATGAATTCGATGTATTGCTATGTATGGGGGGAAATCTACTATCTGCAATGTCAGATACGAATGCTACTGCCGAAGCATTATCAAAAATTGATTTAACCGTACAGATATCTACTAAACTAAATCGAAGTCATCTCGTTACTGGAAAACGTGCTCTTATTCTACCATGTCTAGGTAGAACTGAAGTTGATACTCAACATTCTGGAGAACAATTCGTTTCTGTAGAAAATAGTATGGGGGTAGTTCATTCATCTATTGGACGACTTAAGCCAGCATCTGATTCTCTAAAATCTGAAGTTGCAATCACATGTGCAATCGGCGAGGCATTATTCAATTCGAACCCAATAAATTGGAATGGTTTCGTAAGTAATTACGATAAGATAAGAGAAACCATTGAACGTGTAATTCCTGGTTTTGATAATTATAATGAACGAGTCAGGCAAAAAGGAGGATTCTATTTGCCAAATGGCCCTAGAGATGGTCCCACATGGAATACAGAATCGGGATTGGCTGTTTTCCATTGTAACGAACTAAGTGCCATAGATCAAACTGGTGGATATGTTATGATGACTATTAGATCTCACGATCAATATAACACCACAATATACGGAATGGATGATCGTTACCGAGGAATTCACAAATCTCGTAGAATCGTTCTAATGAATCCAGAAGACATGATTAAAGAAGGAATTGTTGCATCTCAAGAAGTAGATTTAGTTAGCGATTTCAATGGAACGCAACGTTATGCAGAACGTTGGAAAGTTGTCCCGTATTCTATCCCAAGTGGAAATGTAGCAACTTACTTCCCTGAAGCAAATGTACTCATTCCATTAGATTCTGTTGCAGAGTTAAGCAATACACCTACTTCCAAATCAGTATTAGTCAATGTTAAAATTCGTTAACGACTGAGCTTTCTCTTCTGGATTTTCTGCAATTCATTGCATCTCTTGATTTGTTCCTTACACATCTTCTTTTGATCATCTTCAAGTCCTCTAGGCATCGCCTGTTTGAAGCACTTTATTGCATCATCATATAATTCAACAAATGCATATGCAGTACCCATATTGTACAAAGTTGCACCTGTGACTTTGTCCTTGTTAATCCGCATTGCCTCAAAATATGCTTTGATTGCTTCTGGATATTGTTCCATGTAATAGAAAGAATGACCTCTACCATTCAATATTCGAATAGCTAAATCTTCGTCTTCACTTGCTCCTAGTAATGACTTATCAAAACAAGATAATGCTTCACTGTATTTCTTATCCTCCATGAGGAATAGTGCTTTATTGTACCATTCAATTGCAGATGAATTGCTCATTGTACCAGAATCGTTCAATGGCTTATCGGAGATCATCTTGGATGCAGCATCTAGTGCAGCCTTTGCAAGATTAACCTGCGGATTATCGACTGCTACCGATTTCGGTTCTTCCTGTTCGACTGGTGCAAGTAAATCTGATGCAGATATTATCCCTGAATCTACTGTTTCAATTTCCTCGACATCTGGTATGTTATCTGTTGATTGCTCATCTACTGGCGTTGTTGTTTCAGAAACAATTTCCTCAGATACCTCTTCTTCAACAGTAGGTTGCTCCTGTTCATTATCATCCATTAGGTCCCCCCACGGATCAATCTCATCAGTTTCCAATTCATTTGTTGGTTCGACTATATTTTCTACGACAGCAGGAGGGGTTTCTACAACAGGAGGGCTTTCAGCTACTAATTCATCCAATGAGGTTGTACCATTCTCAATATTCACTGCCTTATTCCTGCATTGGGAGGCTCGATCTGTATTTCCTTGTGCATCAAGTACTCTAGCCATCAGTCTCCATGATGCTGGATCATCTGTGTTTCTTTCTAAAATCGCTTTTGCAACCCTTGTTGCCTCTG
>DASCRU010000091.1:0-3141 GCA_034400015.1 Candidatus Thalassarchaeaceae archaeon
CAAATCTTTGCGTATTGAAACACCTGTACCAACTGCCATAAACATTGATGGAGAGAATATCGGTACAACTCCTATGGATATGACTGTACTTCCAAGTGCGCTAAGACTACTTGTTTGATTAGAATGAGAAATCAGAGAATTCATCATCTGAAACACTAGGTCCTTCACGTGTTTCGTATCTAGGCCCTTCATTCTCAGGCTCAGGTTCCTCTTCTTCTTCTTCAGCAGGAATCGTTCCAATCTCTTTCTTTACAACCCTCTTTCGTCGAGTTGTTGGTGGAGAACTGGATTCAACCGTTTCTTCTTGATGATTGATAGTTGCATTATTGGACATAGTTCTCTTATTTCCTAATCCCGATTTTATTGAATTTGAACTTCCAGTAACTCCCCCTCCGAAACGTCGAGAAGATGGGCTAGAAGATGCCCCCTCTTCTTTCGACATTGCTTCATCCATTACTGCTTTGAGCTTCTCATCCATTTCTGCAGCTTCCTCAGTCTGAATTACTCCTCGTCCGAATGTTGCAGAAAGAGATTCAGTTGCTTGAAGACCATCTGGAGCACTTTCTAAAGTACCTGCAACATCGAATTCTTTGATATCCATCTTCTTTACTGCGGTGTCATCGACAACATCTATTTTAGAGGAAGTTCCTCGACTACTCTTTAATTTACTAACTTCTTTTCTATGTTGTTTCAGTTCTTTATCGACTCCACCAGCAGCTTGAATTTGTTTTTCAGACATTAGAATCGCAGCATTTTGATTTGCTTTTGTTCGAATTTTAACTGTGCTAAATGTAAACGCACCAAATGCTCCCGCACTACCACCAATGATGACTAACAATAGATATACTGAACCACCCAATAATGGAATTGAGCCAACGGCGTATTCTTCGTCTGCTGACGCTTCATTTCCATCAATGGTCATTGATGTGACGGCGAAATAAGCCCCGAAACTTTCTCTTACTCCCACTGAGCAATCAGAAACAGACAATTCGGTTGGAATACGGATATTCTTTTGATCATGAAGAAAATATCCTTCGATAACTATTGGGCGATTCCAATCTAATAATCCAATCATTCCATTTGCAATGTTTTCATTGGTAGGAACCACGCCAATCACCGTCCATCCTCTCTTCGATTGTATGTCTTCGAATTCAGAACCAAATTGTCCTTCAGCCATCAGAGGGTCATCCCAAGCCTTGCCTCCGATTAATGGAATATCTTGCTGTGGATCTAATTCATGAGGTTTCAATTCGTTTGCCTCATCTAAGGTCATCATATTTACTACAATTGAATATACAGCAGGCCCATCATGATCTGGAAAGGCCTTTCCATTGGCAAGCCATCCTTCAATTTTTATGGGCTCCCCTCCGTATTCTGATTGAGTTACAGATTGTGAAGATTGAGCCATCGTCCCATTTTCTCCATGACATCCCACCGTTCCAATATTTTCAGATTCAAGATAGCTTTCAGCATACACTGGCATTCTATCATCGATCACTACTTCTGTATTATTTTCATTTAGAACGACTGAATATTGTCCTTCACCAGTGCCCCAATTAACAGGTGACGTACTCAAGCAACCAGCTAATGGAAGTAGCAGGATGGCCAGCAATGGTACCATGAGTGACCGTCGAGGCATGAACATCGAGCAACATTGTTGTTCAATACCTTTCCGTGTTGATTAGGTGGCGCTGACGGAGGGATTTGAACCCCCGCGTCCAATGGACAGTGGATTTCAAATCCACCGCAATACCGGGCTATGCGACGTCAGCAATACATCGTCGAAACGCTTGATGGATTTCACGCTTTGTGCTGATTAGAGCCAACTGGGTGGTCTACACCAAGCTGGTAATTCAGTTGCTGCACCAGGACTGGTTAATCCAATGAAGAAGACCATTACTATGATGAAGAATGCAGGGAAAAGAGCAGTCATCGTTAATATTTTTGAATCTGCATCCCCATACAAGTGCATGAAAATTGCAGCAATCATGATGAATTTTGGAATTGCAATACCAATTAGAATACTCATAGTCACCGAATCTGAAAGTTCGATTCCAACAGCACCTACCTCAAGCACGGTCAGAATCATCAACCCATAGAAGTTCATCCAGTACGGGTCTTTACCTAGAATTTTGTAATGTGCCATTTTTGATCACCTAGAATAGATAGAAGAATGGGAAGACCAGAACCCAAACGAGGTCAACGAAGTGCCAATATAGGCCAAAGTATTCGATTGAGACTGCATTGTCAGGTTGGTATCCTCCCCTCAAAGCTTTGATTGTCATATATGAAAGTCCAACCATTCCACCGAATACGTGGACCCCATGAGTCCCTGTTGTTACAAAGAAAGTAGAGGCTGAAACCCTGATATCTGCTTGGAAATCGTGGTAGTCGTGGTGATGATAATGATCAGCATGAATTGTGTAACCTTCCGCATATAGGGATGCAATTTCAGAATGCCCATGATTGAATTGAGCGAGGAATTCTGGTAGTGGGAATCCGATGAACCATTCAACCATTTTGAGTGTAAGGAAGAGAGTCGCGAGGAATAGTGTGGCTGCCAAGAACATCCCAACTCTTCGACTTCTTGCTAATTGTACATCCTTAATATCGATTCCAAATTTCTCTGAATATTTTTTATCACTCATTTTTGCGGTTTTTAGAGCTAATACAATTGTGAAAGATGAGATAATTAGTGCAAAGGTGTTGATTGCTCCAGGTGCAAGGTGAAACCAGCTAGAAGAAATTAGATGACCTGCAGGCTCAAAACAGGTATATGTTTCACCACTAACCAAGGTACCACTGCTAGTCAATTCTTCATACAAATCACCGCAGTTTTGGATACCAAGGCGATAGCGGATGTAGGTGCTGAATAGACTTGTGAAGACCATCATTTCAGACATCAAGAAAATCCAAACTGCAACCTTTCTCAAATCGATTCCACGGAAAGGAGCTCCAACTCCTTTTGGTTCGTATGTCCCATCGAAAGACATGTCTTGACGCCACCAAACTATCAAACCCATGGTAATAATGATGAGGCCAAGCATTACGCCTGCCATGGCTCCTAAATTTGCTAAATCACCCATTACGAAAACATTAGCAAATGAATAGAGGAAGACACCAAACCCTACGCACATTATT
>DASCRU010000092.1:0-6218 GCA_034400015.1 Candidatus Thalassarchaeaceae archaeon
GGTTAGCGATGATTGCTATTGAGGCCAATACACATAGAATATAGCCAGCAAACGCAATAATATTGCCAATATTGTGAGTAACTTGACTTCCGATGATGAATAGAAGAATACCTACAGTGGATAGCATGGCCATGAGGCCGGCGTTAGTTTCGTTGGCAAGAGTTTTGTCGGACATTCTTGGAACAATATGCAAAGCACTCCCGAAAAGTAGCATGCTCATTCCTCCAAAGGTAGCCATTATGCTAGGGGTATAGGCTGTATCTCCAGTCAAGTCCCAACTCCAAGATTGGAGGCTATGAAGTGAATTTGGGGAGTGACCCAACCAAAGATCCACGAAGGTAATGCTAGCACCAATGAAGAGCCAGATTAATCCATGATTAATCCAAGCCGCTGCACCTGTTCCAGAACGTCCTTCAAGGGCTGTTGCTCCCGGGCCTAATGCTTTGCCGAGCATGAAACCAGTCATTCCAGCAATAACATCTCCTAGGAAACCGAGTCCCGCTCTAAGTCTCCAAGCGAAAACCGCTAGGATACCCCAGAAAATTATCATCATGAGTACAATTGTATTCATTTCAATCACTCCTCCACTGCCTTGACTAGAACACTAGCAACTAATGAGAAGAAACCAACCATGATTCCTAAGATGAAGAACCAGATGCCATTATCCATCACTCCTGCAAGTAGTGGCACCACATCACTGACTACGGGAAATCCGTGTCCAGGATACAAAATATCATACAAAACAAGGAAAATCAGTAGGGCGATGAAACCCATGGCTGTTGCCATTCTTCCAAGTCCAGGTTCCTCATCGGAACGCATGTAATCAAGCAGGCCAAATCCAGTATCTTCTTCCATTGAACTCTGAACCCCCTCTCGCCTTTCGGTGTTGGGTGCTCTTGCCACAGTTCAGCCGCCCTTAAGCGTTGGGCGAATGAAGAGTCAAATGAATGCAGCAATCCATCAATCAAGGTGCTCGGAGAATCTTATCAAGCGGTGCCCTTCTATCCCATCCAACACCTAGAGGGACAGGAAGTGCTCCATCTAATTCGATTTCATTTTTCCACACTTGTTGGCAGGAGCATTCGATTCCATCAAATTCGCGAATATCTGCGGAGACGCTGTATCTTTCTATTGCAGCAGCTACTTCTTGATCGCATTCCCCACAGTTGTGTGATCCTCTAATCATTCCAGCCGCTGTTGGATGAACGATAATTCGACATCCATCTGTAGCATTTTTTGCAGAAACTGGCCGAACTTCATCATGTACACTTCTGATCATTTCTACTAAACTCCAAAGCCAAGGTGGACGATATTCTCTTGCTCTATGGATTCGATCAACGATGGTTCTTTTTTGGATATTCATTGGATTAACTGAAATTTCATCAGAGAGTGGTGCAACAGCCCTAATCCATTTTGACGTCTGACGTACTGCATCACCTTCAGACATAAATGGAGGCTTGAAAAGAAGATAAGTTTTCACTCTAAGTCCATTTTTCCTTAGAGTTTCTACAGCTTCATTCCATCGCTTTGTATTGAATCCTTTGTTACAATTGAACCTCAGTACAGCATCATCATATGCTTCAAGCCCTATTGCAACAGTACATCCAGGATGTCTCTCTGCGACCCATCGAATTTTTTCCTCTTTACACAGATGGGCTTGGGCCTCAACAATCAAATGAAGACCTCTTTCATGTGTTTCTTTGAGCACAGTTTCTTGCCAATCGGGAGGATTTTCTTTGTCTTCAAAGAATGTTCCAGAAGTGTAGACTTTCACCATTTGACAATCTTCGAAATCATTTGTTCTTTTTTTCGCAACTTCCCATTGAGCATGCAGATCTTCACTGGTAACATCATCTCTTACATCATTGAAATACCCACAAAATGTACAACCACTTTTCCACCACCATTCGCATCCTTTGGTACGTAGAATTACAGTTGCAGCTGTGCATGGGGTCCCATCAGGGAGTATTTCTGGAGTTTTGTATACGGTAGCAGGTTGCGATGCATCCCATGATTCTCTAATTCGAATAGACTCTGGAGAGTTTTCAGGTGCTTTGACCAAATGGTGGACCTTTACAGCCCGCTCTTCAGACCCCAACAACCCTTTTGCCATTATCTCGCCGACGAGGCATTGAAAATAGGCGTTTTCCTTTAATTTCGATTATTTCCGGTCCTACCTTCAAATGCCGACTGTCTCCGTATGACATTCATGACCGAAGCAAGTACAGTCTCTGGAGATTCGGAAAAAGTAGACATTGGAGCAATATTCGACGCAATGTCTCCCGAAGAAAGGAAGGGCATTCAAGGATGGTATTGGTATGATTGGGCAAATCAAGCCTATGCGTTGACTGTAATGACAGTCATTGCTCCACAAGTAATGGCTAGTCTATACAACTTAGCAACTGGAACTCAGTCTGGAGATGCATTTTATGCCTTTGTCCTTACATTTTCAATGGTATTCGTTGTATTGACTGCTCCAGCACTCGGAGTAATTGCAGATAAGATGCCAATTAAGAAGAAGTTACTGAAGTGGTATACAGCTGCAGGGATTCTGTTTACCGCAGTTATGGGAGCAGCTCCATACTTTGGATCGTCAGGATATATTTTCCTTGCTTTGGTCTATACTATTGGTACTGTTGGATTTACTGGTGGTAACGTGATTTACTATTCATTCATGCCTTATCTAGGTGGGAAAAGGACTCAAGATCATGTTTCTACATGGGGTTACGTCTATGGTTACGCTGGTGGTTCTCTCCTACTAATTTTCCATCTTCTATTATTATTAGGTCCTTTCAACTGGGATACAAATTTCAAGTTAGCAGTGATTTTTGTAACATCTGCTCTTTGGTGGTGGGGCTTTGGGGCTTTGATGTTCAAGTGGACGCCAGAACCTGAAATTGAGACCACAATGGAATGGACTGGGCTTAAACCAGCAGTAAAAATCGCCTATAGTCAAGTGCTTCAAACATTTCTTGAGATCAAGAGATTCAAGGTACTTGCTCTCTTTTTAGTTGCTTATCTTTTGTTCTATGATGGAGTGAATACAATTGCGAGTATGGCTAGTGCATTTGGTGAATCTGTTCTTCGATTGGATACCAGTATGAACATCATGTTATTGCTAACAGTCAATGTTATTGCAATTCCAATGACCGCTGTTTTCGGAAAATTAGCAAACATTAAGGGTACAAAATTTGCATTAATGCTAGCACTCATCATCTACTGTTTTGTTGCCGTTGCAGCAGCTGCATTCGCTCCATTAGAATTAGATCCAACTACTGATTCCGATAACAATGGATTACCGGATGATGCAGAGGGAGAATCATCTCGTTATGATTTTACATTTACTTACAATGAAACCACAGATTTGTACGAAATGGATACCTTGTATGGTAGAGGATATGATGGATGGGTAGGAGAGAATTCAGAAGGCGACGCACCCTTCAGAGATGCATTCCAAGCACATTTCCCTGATCAAGAAGTATCCGAATCTTCTTCAAGCACTGAAAGTGATTTAGGAATTTCATCGGGGATTCTAGTATTACTAGTGATTTTAGTATCCTTCGCTTTACTAGGTAGTGCGATAATGTATCTCCAAAAGATGGAACTTGGTCGATTAACTGTATTGCTCTCAATCTTACTAGTTCTTGCAGGTATTTTTGCAGCCTCTTTGTTTGTTGACGAAGCCGCAACAACATCTGAATCTAATGTAGAAACAATCACACAAGAGGATGCAACCTCCCTAATATCTGCATTCGATAATGTATCCGACCATCGATTTTCAATCATTATCATTGGTCCTGATTTTATTGAATCAGAGGTTGGCGATCGTCATCCAACTATTGTAGACCAAGGAGGAATGGTAGATGGTTGGGCTGAATTTATGCGAGATAATGTATGGGCACCATTTGGGATCACAGTTTCATTACAATGGATCATTCTAGGTTGCCTAGTTGGAATGGTTATGGGTTCAGCAGGAGCACAAGCCCGTTCGATGTTCTCTATGTTGATTCCTGAGACTAGAACTTCCGAATTCTTTGGATTCTTTGGTTTCCTAGGGAAGTCTGCAGCAATGATTGGGACTTTCCTTTATGGTATTGCAAGTTCGACTTTTGATAGCCGTGTAGCAATCATGACGATAACAGTAGTAATATTGGCTGGAACTTTAATTGCTTCACGAGTTGATCTTGAAGAAGGAATTAGAGTTGCTAATGAGGAAGATGAACGAAATAGAGCTGCTGCTAGAAAACAGAGAGATATTAGTTCTGAAGAATAAGGCAATTATCGAATTTGAATCAAAGGTGTGAATCAAATGGCGAAGCCAATGAAATTCTTTGGTTTCATTCAGATGTTTTTGTCGATTTTAGTATTGCCATTTGGCTTCTTAATTTGGGGTATTGCAGCAATTCCCGGTATCTGGATGTTTCAGGAAGTTAGCATCATTTCAGATGATATAACACGACTTTTTGCACAAGGTGCTGCGATTGGAATTGGCTTACTTTTCTGGTGCATTTTGGACCTTCTAATTCTTGGTATTTTTGGACTTTTATTGCGACCTAGAACCGATTCTGCACAGGCACCAACACAAAGTTGGTTGTCAATTCGATGGGGATTCATGTCGTTGTTTCATCGATTGGCATCACCTTCTTTACAATGGATGGTACCTTCTTTTGTAGGAAATATCTACTATTCGATGATGGGGATGAAAATTGGAAAAGGTGCCCAACTTGTCACTCCAAACATGAATGATGCTTACATGATTGAAGTAGGAAGTAAAACAGTGGTTGGTGGAAATTCAGCAATCAATGGTCATTTGTTTGAACGAGATGGAATCCATTTGGCTAAAGTGAAGATTGGCTCAAATTGTGTCATTGGTGCTGGATCTTTCATCGGTCCAGGATGTGTGATTGGTGATGGCGCAGTAATCGCAACAAGAGCAGTATTGCCTAAATTCACCGTTATTCCACCCGGTGAAATATGGGGTGGAATACCGGCTCGACGTATTCGTTCAGCCTCAAAAGGAGAATCGGAATAATTCTCTAAAGTGGAGTTTTGAATCCCATTGCTCTGATTACACACCAACCAGCCCATCCTTCAAAGATAGAAAAGGCTCCACCTGCAATAATCCCAGTTGGGATTAACCAAAAGATTCCCCATTCGATACCTACAACGAAGAATGTCAAAGCCACAATAATCCCAATTGTCGATCCTAAAATTCCGAGTTTTAACCTGTATGCTTTCCCTTTTGCACCAATGTTACACTGCATGATTAAACCGCCTATTGATGCTGAATTTGGATGATGATTACTGGTTGTTTGCGAGGTTTGCATTTATTTCCTTGAGTAGATCTCTAATCTCCACTAGGACTCCATCAGATTGTGTATTTTGTGGGGCCATAACTGGTTGGGAAGACAGACTATCTCGTTGTTTGAGGACAAGATCTCTGAATTGGGGCCCCCCCTTTACTCCTGTGAGAATAAATGGCGCAGATCCTGCAGTTTCAAAATGCATTCTGACTACTCCAAATGCATTCAGTATTGGCCCTTCATGGATGGAAACATCAGTGAGTTTGTCCAATGGAATGTTTTGTTGTTTCTTGAACAACCATCCCATGCGTATGTTTAGAGAACGATCGGTTAGGGAACAAGCCAACCCTTCGAATTGCTTCTGATGAATTGGCATTCCAATAATCAACCAAAGCAATGCTAGTGGTATTCCAATGAGTGTTGAAATCATCCCTAACATCGCCCCTAGCCACCAGTATACTTTCACCTTGGGATCAAATTCTACTGAAACGATGTGGCCACTGTCCGCATATCCTTCTGCCATATGGTTTGCATTGAATAGGGTATCAAAAAACTACCCTTGTTTCATTGTTAGATTTGAGAATAATACCCTCTAGCTGCAGTTTCCAGTTCAGTGTATGCCTGACGTTCATCTATACTAATTGTCGTTCCATCTCTTCTTAGAGTACGACCATCCACGAAAACATCTAGACATCGTCCCCCACTATAGATTAGATTCGCCAACAATCTTCTGTTATTGTTCCCCAGTGGTCTTAGTCTAACATCATCTAGGTCCCAAGTAACCCAGTCCTTGCTTCCTTTGGTTGCTAAGGTCCAAGTTTCAATTGGATCTAGAATTGTAGCATCCCAATGGTCATGACGTTGAATTAAACTGGCGGATTTCGCTTCTGCTCTCATATCCAATGAGTTGTTACT